>JAIUMM010000011.1 GCA_022565615.1 Nanobdellota archaeon
TCTTGTAATTATTCCATTTGGAGGAGCAAAAGGAGGAATTGCTTTTAATACAAAAGAATACTCTAAAGCTGAAATTGAGCGAATTTCAAGAAAATATGTGGAAGAGATGTTTTCAATTTTAGGAGCTAATATTGATATTCCAGCACCTGATGTAAATACAAATGCTCAAATAATGGGATATTTTGTAGATGAATTTGAGAAAATTAAACAAAGAAAAGAACCAGGTTCTTTTACAGGAAAAGCAATAGAGATGGGAGGAAGCTTAGGTCGTGATATTTCAACTTCATATGGAGCATTTGTAATTTTAAAAAAATTATTTGAAAATCAAAACAATAAAGATTCGAATACTATTTCAATTGCAATTGAAGGATTTGGAAATGCAGGTCAAAATATTGCAAAATTTGCTCAAAAAGAAGGTTTTAATGTTGTAGCTGTAAGTGATTCAAGTGGAGCTGTATGTAATAAAGAAGGACTTAATATTGAAGAATTAATCAAACATAAACAAGAGAAAAAACCTTTGAAAGATTATTCAAAATCAGATATTGAACATATTACAAATGAAGATTTAAAAGCTCTTGAAGTTGATGTATTAATTCCAGCAGCATTAGGAGATAGTATTACAAAAGAAAATGTATCTTCAATTAAAGCAAAATATATTATTGAACTTGCAAATGCTCCAATTACTTCACAAGCAGATGAAGAGTTGCATAACAAAGGTGTTGTTATTATTCCAGATATTTTAGCAAATTCAGGAGGAGTAATTGTGTCATACTTTGAGTGGGTTCAAAATACACAAAACTGGTATTGGACATATGATGATGTAATTTCAAAACTTGAAGAAAAAATTTCTTCTTCATATCAAGAGTTACAAGAATATTCAAAACAACATGAAGTAAATCTGCGAGTTGGAGCATATGCTCTTGCACTAAAGAGAATTAGTAACGCACAGAAAAGAAGAGGATTAATGTAGTTGTAAGATTTTTTTCAAAAATCTTGAATATTTAATAATTCATTTGATAACAAATTATTTTGTTAACATTTTCTTTATTTAATGAATTAGATTTTTCTTTAATTAAACTTTGGAAGTATTCTTCCTCTATTTTTATTTTTGATATTAAGCCTTCGATATTACTAATTGAAGGATTATTTTTATGCATTATAATTAATGAATCCAAAATCTTATCTAAATATTCGTGTAAATTTTCAAGTAAGTCTCTTAAATATGGAACTTGTGTATTACTATGAACTAACATATTTCTGGCTCTATAAATTCTTTGAAATTGCCAGCGAACATGTTTTTCATGTTTTTTTAATCTTGAATTTATATTTTTAAAATTTAAAAATATATCTCTAAGATTTGAAATTTTATTTATTAATAAAGGATTATTAAACGATAAAAACTCGTAAATTTTAAGTCTTAGGTCATCATATTCTGCTAATGATATTAGATATAAAAATTTTTGAAAGTCTTTTATAGGTTCATTTATTTCCTGTAAAACTTGCGAGTAATCTTCTTTGTAATATTTATCTAATATATTATGGATATCTACAACATATGGATAGAAGTAATCAGATATTAGAAGAGAGTTTAATGTCTCCCACATATTATGAACTCTTTTTTTCCCAATTTCTAAGTTAATAAAAATACTTTCAATCCCTGACCATAGTGTTATAAATTGGTGGTTTATATTATCTGTTTTCATGACATCTTTATGTGCTATCAAAGTCGGAAATAGACTCATCTTCAAATGAAATAGAAATTTAAAAAGTTCTTCTATATTCTTTGCAATATGACTATAACTTTTATCCTTTCTTTTGAAAACTTCATTTGTACCACTATCTATTGAAAATGATTTTTTCTCTTCAGAATCATAAATAAGAACTTCTTTTCCAAGGCCAATCTCAAACTGATGGTATCTGTATCTTAGAAGGGATTCAAATTGCTCAATTAACTCTTCGGAATTATTTTTAGCAGAAAAAATATCAAATCCTTTGATTGATTTAATTTCAAGATAAAGTTTATTTTTTTCTGAAAAATTTATTCTATTGGATAAATATTCTTCAGGTAAATTTTCAAAAATTTTGAACTCGGTACCTTTTACAGCACTTTTAATTATTGTACCTTTTGAGACTTTCGAGATCTTAAATAAAATATTAAATTCCTTTTCTTTAAGGTTAAATACGGATAAAAAATTATCAATTTCCAAATTAGACTTGATTTTTTTTGTTGAAAAAAAAAATTTTTTTGTGTGATTGTATATAAATCTTTTTGAATAACCAATATATGAAATTTGAGAAAAATAAATTTGAATTAAAGATGTAAGTTCTTTCTTCTTTTTTTGCTCATTATTCTTAATAATTTTAATAATTTCTTTTTTAGCTATTTCAATATAATTATAATTGAGTAAATCATTTAATAGATTAATTATTTTAATTAAATTATCTATATTGTCAATGTTATTTTTAATTTCTTTTTCATAAATTCTTTTTTGTTCTTTAAGTATAATATCAATAACTTTATCTTTAATTAGACTTTCGAGTAATTCTTCAACTATTGGTCTATAAGCATTTTCAGATATAATTTCTTTTTTAATTAAAGGATAAAATAATATAAATTCTTTACATAATAAGTGTGTATTTAAAATTTTAAGTTTATAAGAACTTAGATTAAAATCATACAGACTATCTTCTAATGATTGTGCAAAGAATTTAAGAGCATCTAAATTTTTACCTTCCCAAAAATTATTTTTAATTGGCAACATATATTTTTGAAGGAATTAAAGTTTATAAATATATTTATATAGTAAAATTGAATCTTCAACTTTTTTTTAAAATTTAAATTAATATATATAAAATTATCTACTAATGGTCTTCCTCCCCCGATAATGCTATAAAATATTTATAAATTAAAATTTAACATTTAAAATAGATTTATGTTTCATTCAAACTATTATTTAAGTTTATCAAAACTACTTCACTCTCCTATGACTCAAATTTATTTATTTGAGAGTATATTTATGTTTGTAAAAACATTAGTTGGAGTATTTATTCCACTTTATTTATATTCACAAGGAATTGATTTAATAACAATCTTTTTATTTATGGGATTTGTATCATTTGTAAAAGTTCTTTTTGACCCACTTGCAATTTCAATACTAAATAAAGTTGGTTTTAAATGGACACTTACAATATCAATTCCAGTATATATATTATTTTTATATTCAATAAATGATATATCTAACTCACTAATTGAACTCACAACGAGTTTGTTACTCCTCTCCTTACACATGGCCTTATTTTGGCCAGCAATGCACGCTGAAGTTGCACAAAGAAGTCTTGGAAATTCTTCTAAAATTGGAAACTTACAATTAATTATTACAATAGTTACAGCATTTGCACCAGCAGTTGGAGGATTTTTATTAGAATTCTCATCATATCAAATATTACTAACGCTCTCTTTTATACTATTAGTATTAGCTTCAATTCCTCTTTTACTTACAAAAGATATTGCTCTTAAAAAAGTTCAATTTAATTATGCAACAATTGTTAAATATTTAAAACTTAAAAAAAATAGATGTAATATTCCATTTTATGGAGAAGGAATTGAAGGAATATTAGTATTAGTTGTTGCACCTCTTTTATTTTTTATTTGGATGAATTCAAATTTTGCAACAGTAGGTTTCATATTCACATTAGTTTCATATTTAACAATCGTATTTGTTTTTATCTTTAAAAAAATAGTTGTAAAATATCCTAAGAGAAAATCACTAAAAAGAGTTTCTCAAGTTACAAGTATTAGTTGGATTTTTAGAGCTGTTGCTTTTAGTTTAGGTGGAGTTATTTTAATCATCTCAGAAGTATTAGATAAAATGTTAGGAAAAGCTTTTTACATTACATATTTAAGTGTATTATTTGATGTTGAAGAAAAAGATAAATTATTTGAGTATATTATGCAAAGAGAAGTTGCAATTGGAATTGTAAAAGGAATAGTTGGAATGGCTATTGCTCTTGCTTTGTATATATTTGATTATTCATTATATGTATTAATAATCTCTTTATTAATTGGAATTATTGCATCTTTAATGAAAGGATTACTTGCAGATTTAACAAGATAATACTATATTTACATTTATAATAATACAAAAAATTTAAATACTATATTCTTTATCTATTAATATGAACAACCAAAATTCAAATCTTTCTTACGAACTTGAAGTTCAACAAATGTGGGAAGATAAAAATATTTATTCAAAAGTTAAAGAACAAAAACAAGGACGAGAAGTTTTTTCATGGGTTGAAGGTCCACCATATCCAACAGGAGAAGCACATTTAGGACATTTAAGAAACTGGGCAATTAAAGATAGTGTATTTCGGTTTAAAAGATTTCAAGGATATGATGTGTATACTAAAGATGGGTATGATGTTCATGGACTTCCAATTGAGCAAAAAGTTCAAAAAGAACTTGGAATTGAAGATACTAAACAACTTTTAAAATTTGGAGAAGAAAAATTTGTTGATAAATGTAGAGAATATGTTGATAGAATTATTAATGATATGAAAGGACTTAGAGCTAGATATGGTTTAAGTATTGCAAAAGAGCATTATCAAACTTCACACCCGCAGTATATTTCAATGGCGTGGAGATTTTTTAAAAAAGCTCAAGAAAAAAATTTATTATATAAAGATTATAGATGTGTTGCATGGTCACCAGGACTTGAAACTACTCTTAGTGATTATGAGGTTAAAGATAGTTATGCAATGCTTAATGATCCTTCAATTTATGTACGAATTAAACTAAAAGATGAACATACAACAACTAAGTTTAGTGAGTATGTAGTTATTTGGACAACTACTCCTTGGACACTTGAGGCAAATTTAGCAGTTGGTGTACACAAAGATTTTGAATATTCAAAAGTTAAAGTACATTTTGAAGATGGTGAAGAGTGCGTATTAATTGTAGCAACAGCATTAGTTGAAAATTGTATGAATATTTTTTCTAAATCAAGACCTATTTCAAACTATGAAGAAATTGAAGTTGTGAAAGGAGAACAATTAGTAGGATGTAGATATGAGCCAATTTATTCTCAAAATGTAACTCAAAAGCGATTACATAAAGATGATAGTTATCATAGAATTGTACATGCAGATTTTGTAAGTTTAGGAGGAAATGAAGATGCATATTTAGAGAAATTAGAGAGAAAAAAATTCAAACATGACCATACTCAAGATGTAGCAACAAGTCAAGCAGAAGTTGAAGAACATGAAAAAGAAGTTGAAGCAGTTCAACAAGAAGAACAAATTTTAAAAGAAAAATCAAGTAAGAAAAAAATTGCAGATGGAACAGGGCTTGTTCATGAAGCTCCTGCACATGGAATGGAAGACTTTGAATTATGTAGAAATTTAGGAATAACTGAGGCGTATTGTATTGTTGGTTCAAAAGGTGAGATGATAAAAGAGAGTAAATGGGCTGGAATATTTTTTAAAGATGCAGATGCTAAAATTATTGAATATTTAATGAGTACTAAACAGATGCTTCATTATGAATATAAAGAGCATAAATATCCTCTTTGTTGGAGATCTAAAGTTCCAATTGTATATAGAACAACAGAGCAGTGGTATATTAAAAGAAGTGAGTTAATTGAAGACATGATTTCAAGTAATTCTAAAGATGTAGAGTGGTTTCCAAAAACAGCAAAGGGAGCATTTAATAATTTACTCTCAAATGCTGGAGATTGGGCAATTTCAAGACAAAGATTTTGGGGAACTCCTCTTCCAATTTTTGAGCATAAAGATTCAGGAGAGTACATTGTAGTTGGTTCAAAAGAAGAATTAGAAGAATTAACACAAACTCAACTTGATGATGTTCATAAGACAGATTTACAACCACTTGTAATTAAAAAAGATGGAAAAGAGTTTAGATTTGTAAATTATACTTGCGATGTATGGTTTGATTCAGGATGTGCAAGTTTTGCATCTCATTACAATGAAGGTTTAAGTTTTGATGAGATTATTGAAAAGTATTACCCGCTTTCATGGATTACAGAAGGAGAAGATCAAATGAGAGGTTGGTTTTCATCATTGATGAATGTTGGATATTTAACAACAGGTAAAGTTCCATATAATCAAGTTCTCTTTTACAGATTCGTAATGGATAAAGATGGGGTGAAGATGAGTAAGAGTATTGGAAATGGTATTTCAGGAAATGAAGCTATTGATACTTGGGGTGCTGATAGAACAAGATATTATTTATTGTATAAAACAGCTCCAGAAGAACAACTAAACTTTAACCCTGAAGAATTTTCAATTGTGGATGGGGTATTTAATACTATTGACAATGTATTTAAATTTACAAACTCATATTTAGAAGAACATCAACAACATTTAGAAGAGGATTCATTAGTTGACAATATTGAAGATGAGTGGATTTTAAAAATTCTAGAACAAACTCAACAAAAAATTATTTCTTTAATGAATGAGTATAGATTTGATCAAGCAATTAGAGTACTTGAAGAGTTTATTGTAGAGGAGTATTCAAAAACATATTTAAAACTTGTAAAAGAGAGATGTGAAGGAGTTGATACTTCATTAATGAAAGTATTTGCTATTGTAAATAAAGCAGTTTGTATTAATTTAGCTATGTTCTCACCCTTTAAAGCAGAAGAGTTATATCAAAAATCTATTTTATTATTCAAATATGAAAGTGTATTGCTTGAAGAATTTAATGAAGTGTTTAGTGATGCTCAAGACTCAATTGTTGAGAACTTCTCAGTTGCACAAGATGTTGTTCAAGCAATTTTAAGTAGTCGTGAAAAAGCAAAAATTGGTGTAAGATGGCCTCTTAAAGATGTGAGAATTATTTCATCTAATGTTGAATTAAAAGAACAACTTACACCTTTTGAGGAATTAATTAAGCAACTTACAAATATTGATGAAATTTCATATGATTCTCAAGGAATTGAGATGAGCTATGTAATAAAGCCTAATTTTGCTTCACTTAAAGATAAATTTGGTCAAGATATGGGAAGAGTAATTGGAATTATTAATAAAGAAAAAGATGAATTATCAAAATCAGTTCAAGAAGGTAATTTAAGTATTACTATTTCAGGAATTGAAATTGATTTAACAACAGATATTTTAGTTGAAACTATAATCTCCTCACAAGATGTTATTAGTTCTAAATTTAGTTTAGGAGATGTAATTGTAAATACACATCAAGATGAAGAATTATTAAAAAGAGGATATGTAAGAGAGATTATTAGAAGAATTCAAGATTTAAGAAAAGAGTCAGGGTATGAGAAAAAAGATGTTGTATGTGTGTCATTTGAAGGTTCAAGTGAATATTATTTAAATCTATTTAATGATTTTAGAGATATTATTATGCAAAAAGTTGGAGCAAATGATTTAATTATAAATAGAGTTTTAAAATATTCAAAAGAGGATGAAATAAAAGAGCAAAAGTTAGTAGTAAGTATTGAGAAGAAGGAGAGTTAATTTGATGTAACTCCAAATCATTTCTCTTTTTTAAAATACTACTCATAAGAAGTAACAATTATAAATCCATTAATATTATTTAATGTATGTATCAACAACAATCTCAAATATCTTCTCAATTTCAAAGAATTGACTCTTTTGATTCTTGTGGTGGTTCTTTAGAAGAAGTACTAATAAAAGCAAAAGATTATGAATTTGGAGTTTTAGATACTTGTTTTTTAGGGACTACTCATTTTATAAGTGAATTACATTCTCAAATAAAAGATTTTAATTTATTTCCAAGATTTCAAAGTTCTAAACGAATTAATTTAGTAAGAGAACTTAAAGATTTGAGTTTAAATCACGCACTTCAATTGAGAAATTACATAGGACTAAACTTAGCTATAACAACTTTATGTGCGTTAGAAGAAATAAAGAGAGGAATTGAAATTTTTGATTTAAAGTATGGGGAAATTGAGTCCAGTTTTAGAAATGATAATGGTAATAGAGAATTTGAGTTTGTAATGGAAGATTTGAAAAGAATTAAGGAAATTCAAAAAGATTCATTTTTACATTTGAAAGAAAATTCTCAGTCAAGAGCAGATTTAATTAAAAAATCAAATGTATTGTTTGATACTTTAGACATATCAAAATTTAATTTTTCTTATAAAGTTTTAAGTGTAGGGGGAAATAAAAGAAGAAGGACTCCAAGCAGTTGTGATATTAAACTTGTATGTTTAGCATCTTCTCTTAATCAAGGAATTATATTATCTAATGATTTTGATTGTAAGCAGGTTATTTCAGTTTTAAATCAAAAAAAAGTAAAAGTTCCAAGTATTTCTTTTCCAACAAAGATTTACAATGATTCAATAAGTATGTATTCAGATATACCATATAAATTTGGAATTTATTCAATGAGTTGATTTTATTTAATAGAAATATATATAAATAGAAAATATTTATAAAAATGATGGCACTTGACTTAGGTGGTTATGAAGTAGTTACTATGAGAAAACCTTTCCAAGGATTTAGAAGGGTTGAAGAATTCTCAGGGAGAAATGGGGCTAAAGCTAAATATTTATTACCTCAAATTTCACAATCATTTCCTCTTATTTTAGATACTAATTTTGTTAATTTAGGAAGAATTTTTTCTGAAGTGAGATTTTTATTAGAAAATGAGACTGATTCAGATTTAGCTAAATACGTTTTACAATCAGGTTATGGTCAAATAAAAACAATTTTCAATTTAGCTAAAGAGGGAAGACTAGTTTCAATTCCACAGATTGTGTCAGAAATTAAAAAAGGAATTAATGCTACTAATTGTATGATTGAAAATGAATGTCCTCAATTTACTCAACTTGGTTATTTTAAACATTTTTATCAAGTAAATGAGGCTCAGGAATTATCAAAAAATGCTAAATCGATGTTTTCTATGACTAAAATTTTACCATCTTATTTAACTAGAAATAGTTCAAGATATTTACAAAATTTATTAAAAGCAGAAGAGACAGCAACTTTAATATATGATAGAATAAACTTATCTCATAAAAGAACTAAATCTTTTGTAAAAACTCCTTCATTAGAAGATATGATATTAGGTACTTTTGGAGTTATAATAAATGCTCATGCAGTATGCACTGATGATACAGATATTTATCACTTTTATGATTTTTTAAGAAGTAAAGACTCCAATAATAAATTAAAAATACCCCCAATATGTTCATCGATTAGAAGACTACAAATTGGGGACGATAGTTTTTCAGATACTTTTTGTCGATTTACAAATTAATTATAAAATTATATTAAATTCATATTTGGTTATTTTTTTATATCTAGTTATTTTTTCAACTCTTTAATTACTACTGAATTTTATATATAATTTTAGTTTAAAATTTATTAATGGAACTTTATTTAGATACTGGTAATATTGAAGAGATTAAATCAGTAATTCATACAGGTCAAATTTCAGGTATAACTACAAACCCAACTTTAATTTTAAAAAGTCATACTTCAGATTTGAAAACTTTTAAAGATATTTTACTTGAAATTATTTCAGTTATGAAAGAAGAAAGAGATGATTTTACCTTAAGTGCAGAAGTTACCCATATTAACTCAGTTGAAGAAATAATTAGTCAAGGAAGAGAGCTTGCTTCAATTGATAGTCACATTATTGTGAAAGTTCCTTTAACAAAAGAAGGACTTGAAGCAGTAAAGACCTTATCGTATGAAGGAATTAGATGTAATGTTACACTTTGTTTTTCTCTAACTCAAGCAGTTCTAGCAGCAAAAGCAGGAGCTTGGTGTGTGAGTCCTTTTGTTGGAAGAATTGAAGATGAGGGATACAGTGGAATTAATTTACTTCAACAAATAAAACAAACATATGATAATTATAATTTTAAAACTAAAATTTTAGCAGCAAGTTTAAGAAGTGTAGAGCATGTTCATCAAGCGATGCTTTTAGGAGTTGATATGGCAACAATTCCAAAATCAGTATTTGACAAGTTATATTATAATCCATTAACAGATATTGGAGTTAAACAATTTAGTAAAGATTGGGAGGAATTTGAAAATGCACGAAAGTAAAGTAATCAAACTTGATTTTAAACATTCAGGTGTAAATAGTGTAGATAAATTTGTTGAATTTTTAAAACCTACAATTGAATATATGAAACATTCAAAAAATTATATTAATGAATATGCTTCACTAAATGCTATTGATGATGAGCAAATTATTGAAGATTGTTTAAATGTGATTGAAAATATTAAAGGAGTTGATGTATTAGTTGTTATTGGAATTGGTGGTTCTAATTTAGGAACTGTGGCCATTTATGATGCTCTAAAAAATGTTAAAGAAGATTTGAAATTATTATTGTTTGCAGATACTACTGACTCTTTAATGCTTAAGAGTTTAATTATGGAAATGAGAAAGCTGGTGTTTGAGGGAAAACAAATTGCTCTTAATGTTATTTCAAAATCAGGAACTACTACTGAGACATTAGCTAACTTTTATGTATTATATGATGCTTTAAAACAAATTGAAGAAGAATTTGAAAATAAAGAGAAAAATTCTTCTAAAGAAAATTTACAAGATAAAGAATCAACTAAAGAAGAGGAAGAGAAAAATGAAGATGTTTTAGAAGACAAAAGTGAAGATAAAATAGACCAAAAAGAAGAAGGAGAAGAAGAAAATAAAGAGAGTGAAGAAACTCATAAAGAATTTATAAGTAGTGTTGATGAAGAAAATCTAAAACTTCCTCTTGATAAGAGAATTATTGTAACAACTGATAAAGGTTCAAAATTATATATTTTAGGAAGACAGAAAGGATTTTATGTACTTACAATTCCAAAATTAGTGGGAGGGAGATATTCAGTATTTTCAAATGTTGGAATATTTCCATTAATGTTTAGTGGAATTGAAGTTGGAAATTTACTTGATGGGGCTAAAGATATTAAAAGTCAATGTCTAAAAGCGACAAATAAAAATCCAGCTTTAATTAGTGCAACTTCGCTATATTTAGCTCAAAAAAGAGGTCAAAGAGTTGTGAACATGTTTGTATTTTCATCTCAACTCTTCAATGTTGGGCAGTGGTATAGACAATTATTTGCAGAGAGTTTAGGTAAGAAAATGAATGCTAATAATTCAAAGGAAGTAAGAACAGGAATGGTTCCTACATGCTCAGTTGGTTCAACAGATTTACACTCAGTTGCTCAATTATATTTAGGAGGTCCAAATATGACATATCATCAATTTATTACTATTAAAGAAGTTGAAGATATTACTATATCAAAAATTCCTAGTGGATTTGAATTATTACTACCAAGTATTTTTGAAAAATCAGTTCATACAATTATGGGTGCAATTTATGGAGGAGTTGAACAAGCGTTTATTAATGAGAAAATACCTTTTGATGGGTTTCATATGGAGCATTTAAATGAGTATACTCTTGGAACATTAATGCAATTTAAGATGATAGAAGTTATGTTACTTGCAAAATTATGGGGAATTAATGCATTTGATCAACCTTCAGTTGAGTTATACAAAGAGGAGACTCGAAAATTATTAGATAAATAAATATTTTTATTAAGCAAATATTAAAATGAAATTCTCCTCCTCTTCAACTATAATTATCATAAGTTTAGTACTGTTAGTTTTATCAATTCTCCTCTCAATTCTATTTTTCATATTTGAAATTCCAGTTATATTTTTAATTGGACTCTTTCCTTTATTTTTTATTTTCAAATTGAAATGATAATTTATCACTAAAAAATGGAAATATTTAAATATCTATTTAATATATTATTATAATGTTAGATTTTGTAGATAGATTAAGATTTCATCCAGATGTTGTTGAAGGGTCTAAAAGAGTGGAAGAAGCGTATTCTCGTTCTGATAGATTACATAATGAGGTAGATTTATACAAAGGAAAAGACTTAGAGTTATTAGAATATTTAAGGTTAGATAAACCTTTTTTTTCTTCTAATGAAACTATTAGAGCAGAAGATTTAGAATCTAAATTAACATTAATTCCAAATAAGCAATTTCAAGAAAAACACAATGCAAATTTAGTTTTTAATTTTGATGCAGAAAAAGGAATTCAAAGAGCATTTGGGATTCCTATATATTTACCAAGAAAACCTTTTAGAACTTTACTAGATAAAGACATGAAAAGTTTAGCAACAATTGTTGGAAATTTTTCAGGTTATGATGTAGCAGATGTTTTACTATCTCATCATAATGTAGTAGATTCAGATGGTAATTATGTAATGGTAAGAGGTGGTTTATATGGAGTTCCTAAGGGAACTGAAGAAAAATCTCAAATAGAAAGTTTTGATGATTTAATAACCATTCAGCCTGAAGATTTAGTGTTAACTCCTCTAAGACCTCTTAGAATGTCTTTTTCCTTATTTAACCCTTATTATGATGGGAGAAGAATAATGCAAAAAATTTATGAAAGATTAGATTGAGTTAATTAAATATAATTTTACCTTTTTTTTATTTTCAAATTGAAATAAAAAGTGTTATAAAACTCCTCCTTTTTTTATCTAAGTTATGCAAGAAAATATACACACCAATTGGAACTTAGCAAGATACTTTTATTCTTCAATTCAAGATCCTCAAATCGAAAAAGATTTTAGCGAATATAAAGATTTTATTACAAATAATATTATCAAAAAATATCCTCAAAAAATTAGAAATTTAGGTTCAAAAGAAGAGTGGACTGAGTTTTTTGAGGATGTAGATGAACATGAAGTTCATAGAAATATTACTAAAATATTTTTATATTTTAATTATGAACAATCACTTGATACCCAAAATCAAGAGGTTATTAAACAACTTGCAATATATTCAAATAAAGCAAGAGATTTACAGGAACAATTATTATTTTTAGACGAAGAATTTAAAGCAATTGGGTTTGAAACATTAATGGAACTCTCAAAAAAAGAAGATTTAGAGAATTTTTCTAAATTTTTTATTGATAAAGCAAATACACTCAAATATGAATTAGATACACCTATTGAAAGAGCATTACTTTTAACTTCACAAGCAAGAGCCAAAAATTGCAATACACAATTATTTGAAGAATTACATAATTCATTTGAATTTAAGTTTAGAGATGAAGAAGGAAATGAAAAAGTAGGAAGTGAAGAAGATTTAATGTTTTATGTTCAACATGAAAATAGAGAATTAAGAGAACAAGTTCATACTTCTTTAAAAGGAGTATATTTACAAAAATCTCATCAAATAACTTTAGGAAATGTATATTCAAGTATCGTAAAAGATAGTGTTGCAACAGTAAAACTCAGAAGCTATAATACCGTAATGAGTCCACGAAATTTAGGAGAAGATATGGAGGATGAAACTATTAATTTTTTACTCAAAGAAGTTGAAGAGAAATTGTATCCTTTATATAAACGATTTTTAGAGTTGAAAAAAAAAGCTCTTGGAGTTGAGAGTTTACGACCTTGGGATATTTCAGCACCTTTAGGAGAATTGAAAACTTCATTTAAGTTTGAAGATGGAGTTGAGTTATTACTTGAAACTTTTAAAGAAGTTAATCAAGAGTTATATGAATATTCAAAAGAGATGTTTGAGCAAGAAAGAGTTGATGTATTTTCTAAAAAAGGTAAAAGAGGAGGTGCATATTGTTCATATTATAAAAAATTTGATTCAATGGTTTTATTAAATTATAATGCTACATTAAATGATATTTCAACAATTGCTCACGAATTTGGACATGCATATCATGGACATTTATTACAATCTCAACCAACAAGATATTATGATACTGGACTTTGTATTGCTGAGACTGCTTCTGTATTTAATGAGTTATTACTTTCATCTAAACTTCTTGAAAAACTTAATAATTTAGAAAAATTATATGTTCTCAATGATGAGTTAGGAGGATTTTTTGGAACTATTACTAGACAAATTATGTATATTATGTTTGAAAAACGAGTTCATGAAAGTTTTTATAATGATGAAGAACTTACATATACAGATTTTAATGTAATGTTTAGAGAAGAACAAGAGAAATTAACTCAAGGGATTGTTGAATTTGCAACTTCAAAAGAGGAGGATTTTAGTTGGTCAAGAATTCCACATATTTATTATACTCCATTTTATTGTTATTCGTATGCATTTGGACAGATTTTAAGTATTTCATTATTTGAAAAATTTAATCAAAGTGATGACAAGCAAGAATTTTTTTCAATGTATAAGAAATTTTTACAAACAGGTTCATCAAAAACTCCAAAAGAAGCATTACTTGAAATTGGAGTAGATATTAACTCAGAAGAATTTTATGATAAAGCAGTTGAATTTATTAGTTCAAAATTAGATGAGTTTGAGAATGTGTTAAAAGAGGAAAAGTTAATTTGAGATTAATGTTTTAAAAATGGAGAAGAAAATAGTAAAAAATGAATCAAGATGTAAATACTAATTTTAAAGTTGAAGAGGAGAAAATAATTATTATCTCTTATACCAATTGGAAAGGTATTACATCTCAGAGAAGAATTATTCCCCAAAATATCCTCTTCTCCTCTAATGAATACCATCCTGAAAAACAATGGTTAATTGAGGCATATGATGTAGATAAAAATGCAATGAGAACTTTTGCTTGCAGAGATATACATAGTTGGAAATGAGAATTTGAATTGAATTAAAAGTTTTGAATATTTCTCAACTCCTAACTCATCACACAAATATTTAAACTAAAAATTCTAAATGTAAATAGATGCACGAAATAATTTTGGGAAGAAGTCCTAGTGATGCTAAAAAATTAGGTACTAAAGGAGCAGTATTTATTGGAAGACAATATGTTCAAATGGGACAGTCTTCTTCTCTTTCTAATCCAATTTATTTAGATGTTGCAAGAGCTCACGCTATGCTTATTGTAGGTAAAAGAGGGGGGGGGAAATCGTATACTATGGGTTCAATTGCAGAAGGACTTGCAGATATGGATCCAAATGTTTCTAAAAACTTGTCTTTTTTAATGCTTGATACAATGGGAGTGTACTGGTCTATGAAATATGCTAATAAAAAAGAAGAAGATATTTTAAAAAAATGGGGTCTTGAAGGAAAAGGTCTTGATGTTGTAATTTGTGTTCCAGGTGGTTTTTTTCAAAAATATCAAGAGGATGGAATTGAGTGTGACTATCCTTTATATATTAAACCTAGTGAATTATCTTTGGAGGATTGGAGGTTAACATTTAAATTAAAAATTGATGATTCTGCATATATTTTACTTGCAAAGCATGTAGGTAATTTACTTAGAAGTGGAGAAGATTTTGATTTAGAAGATATTATTAAAAGTTTAAAAAAAGAAACTGAACTTTCTAAAGAAACTGTTCTCTCAACTATTGTAAGAATTGAACAAGCACAAACTTGGGGAATTTTCTCAAAAACTGCAAGACCTATTAGAGATTTATTATTTAGAGGAAAAGTGACTGTTTTAGATTTTTCAGCATACGTTTCACTCCCTGGAGGTTGGGAAGTTAAAGCACTTGCACTGGGTTTAATTGCTAAGAAAATTTTTGTTGAGAGAATGCTTGTAAGAAAACAAGAAGAAGTGAGCCAAATTACTTCCAAAACTCAAATCTCAGGTGAGAAAGTATATGAAGACGATTTACCTATGCCTTGGCTTATTATTGATGAAGCACATGAATTCTTGCCAGAGAGTGGAGAGACTCCTGCTACAAACGCTCTAATGACTATTTTAAGAGAAGGAAGACAACCTGGTGTGAGTTTAATTTTAGCAACACAGCAACCTGCAAAAATTCACACAGATGCAATTACACAAAGTGATATTGTTTTAGCTCACAGACTCACTGCAAGTTTTGATTTACAATCTCTTGATAAAATTTTTTTATCTTATAATTCAAAAGGTTCAAAAGCATTGTTTAATCAAATGCCTAAAGCAAAAGGATGTGCAATTATTATGGATGATAAAAATGAGAGATTATACACCATGCAAGTAAAGCCCAGGTTTACATGGCACGGAGGAGAAGATCCAAGTGCAATAGAAGAAATAGAAGAAGAATTCGACTTTTGAAGCTTTGCTTCAATGGACAAATTTCATCAAGAATTTTCAATTGTTGAGAAGTTCGAATTTTAGTCGAACTTGTACAAGAATTATGAAATAATTGTAGTCAAATTTGACTTTTAAATCAATTCTTCTTTTGATTTTTATATTTTTGTAATTCTAATGTGATGACTAAATTATAAATACTTTTATATTAATATTTAGCATAAGATGAATTTATCAAAAAAATATAATGAAGTTGATGGATTGTTTTTACTATCTATTCTTATAATGCTTGCAGCAATTTTATTTATGCCTTGGACAGATTTACCTATTACGGGAGGAATTGAATTTATTAATGAAAATTTATTATTTTTTTCAGTTCCATTTTTAATGTTTTTCTTTGCATTATTTTTTGTTGATGATAAACTCTCAGCTCTTTTAAATGGAGGGTATGTGGTTTTAGCATTATTATTTATACTATTTCATTTCTTCAACTTTGGAGGAATTTATTTAAGTAGAAGTATGGTTGAAGATGCTTTAACGTTTGAATATATGGATTATGGAGTATTTGTATTTACATTTACAGCAATAATTTCTGCTACAATTTCTTATTATATTTTTAAAAGAGATGATGAATAAAAGTTTATTTTACTTTAATTAATTTTTAATTAGAATTTTTGAAGTTCAAATTATGATTTTATTTTTTTAATAAGCATTGGTTTTAATTCTCTATATATAAAATAAATGATGTTTGCATAAGCTATAGCTAAAATATGGGAATCAATTAGCAGAATACTAGGAGTATATGAAACTAAAAATGCTCCTCCTATACCATATACAATTTGTTCATATATTTTAAGAGGAGAAGTTTTAAGTTCAATTAACATTATTCCTGCTAGAAATAGAGTTAATGAAAAAATTGAAAATTCAATATTTTTTAAAAATAAAAGTATAATACTCTGAGTTATAAAAAATGCAACAAGTGTAGGCCATTTTTTAAAAACATATCCCGCATATAATACTGCTGGAAGAAGTAAAAAAAATCCTATATATCCTCCAAATGCTCCTCCCCACCAGCTCATAAATACCATTGAGACATTTGGAACAATGAGTGCAATTAAACCTGCAAATATAAATGCAAAAACTGCTGGATTGATAATAGGTTTTCCTTTTACTCTTACATATTTAACTACAAATAATCCAATAATTAAAAAGAGATGGATTAAAAATAATTCAAGTGAATATGTATCAGGAAATAGTATTAAAAAAATAATTAATATACTAATTAAAAATGTATTAAATTCAGGAACTTTAAGTTTAAATAGATATAATAATGCATATCCTACACCTGAAAGTACTAAAAGACTCACTAAATTTGAAACCATAATTGACAAATTAGAGAGATTAAAGAGAATTGCACCAATGGTGTAGAATAGTAATAAATATAAAAATATATTTACTTTAGTTGGTTTTAATAATTTGACTAATTGATTTTTTAAATTATGAATAATATTCAAATTATTTTTTTGATTTTTTTTATCTTTAAAATTATTAATTTTGTTTTCCATTTTTAAATAAGTTGAGTATTTTTATTTAATGTACATTTAAAATTTTTTGTTTTATAAATTTTGAAATTATTTGAAATTAATAAACCCTCAATATTGTCTAATTTCAAAAGAATCTCTTTAGCTTTTTCAAATCCCATTGCAAAAAGAGCAGTTGCATATGAGTCTGCATCAATTCCCTTTTGGGCTTGAATATATACACTGAGCATCTCATTTGCGGGTTCTTTTGTTTTAGGGTTTACAATATGATGATATTTATCCCATTTTCTCCTATTTGAACTTGATGATGCTAAGGAAAATCCATTTACATGAACAATTCCAATTTGTTCTTTTTCATTAGTTGGATGTTCTAGATATACAATAAAACCTTTTGAAGAATCTTTATGATAGGAATACAAATCTCCTCCTGCACTTATCATAAAAGCATCTAGTTTGTAAGACATACAAATTTCAACCATGCAATCAAGTGCATACCCTTTACCAAGTCCTCCAAATTCGATAGGAGAATTTAATTTTACACTTAAATCTTCTTCATCTATTTCAAAAGAATTAATTGAAATTTTTTTAGATGATTTTTTTTCTTTTTTATTCCAATCTTCAAATTCATCTTCATTTTCTTCAAATTCTTCTTCATTGTTAAGAGCTTTATTGAATTGATATTGAGAATCATACCCCCAATTTTCTAAAATTTCTTTTGTTGAAAGAGTAAAATATCCATTTGTATTCTCTTCAAATTCTTTTGCTTTTGAAAATATATAGAATAATTCATCATCAACTTCTTGCCACTCACCTATACTTTCGTTAAGTAGAGAAAGTGTATTATAATCTTTAAACCTTGAATACCAGTCATCAATTCTTAAACACTCTTCATAACACTCTTGAACTATTTTTTGAGATTTTTTATCTTCAAGTTCTTTATCAAGAAGAATATGGATCTTTGAACCAAGTAAATCAAAGCTAAATTCTTTAAATTCCATATTTATTTTAAGAACTTACTTTTTTTAAATATGTGTAATTATACATTGAAAATATAAAACCAATTATAATTAGAAATAAATTTCAATAACATTAAGTTAAGTTGAAAATATAAAAAATAAAATAATTAATAAAATAAAACTATTGTTGTCTTTCTTCTCTTAATTTTTCAAGAGCCTCATTAAATCCTTGTGCAGTTAAAGAACTTCTATTTACAACAGCAGGAGATACAGCCTCATCAAGCGATTTTCCAACAACTTCTGCTTCAATTTCTTCATTATATAAATTTACATATCTTTGACTAGTTGGTTTATTATTACCTTCTTCAAGAATAACTCTTGCACTTTGGACAATATTATTTTCATCAATTTCAATTTCAACTTGAATAGTATTAATACCTTCAGGAGATCTATATGATCCAGTTGAACTTAATGTTGTTAAAGCATCTTGAATTTGTTCTTGAGTTTCATCAATCTCTTCACTCTCTCTTCTAGCAACTTCACTTTCTTCATTATCTTCAATTCTATCTTCATTAGAAGTATTTTCTTGACCAATAGGAGAACCTCTTGATGGTTGACTTTCATTACTATCAACTTCTTGCTCTTGAGTATTTGTTGAACATCCAGCAAACACTAACATTGTACTTAACAGTATTAATAATGTCAATTTTGGAATTTTTGTTATTTCCATAATTTGTTATAATTAAAAATTATTTAAAAATATTTGTTATATTATTTAAAGAAATTTACTAGATAATTTATTTTAAAAATGGAATTGAGAACGGGTATTCCCATGCAATTCCTTCATTTGCTTTAATTGCAGCAATAATTGAGAAAATTATATTTACAACATAGAGAAGAAATAAAAGTAATCCAAAAATTGGTGCTAAAATAAACCCAATTAGTAATATCATCAATAATACTGAAATTGCAATTAAGATTCCTGTAATTGCCATATAGATAAATAAACTAATTTGCCAATTTAGAGCCTTTTTACATTGAAGTTTTAAATATTTATTTTCAGTTGCTATAAGAATTGCAAGAGGTACTATTAAAGGAAGTATTAACCCTGATAAAATTCCACTTAAATGAACAATAATTGATATAATTTTAATATCATTTGAACCTGTTTTAGTTGTCATATACTAGATTAAGAACTTGATATTTAAATACTTTTATATTAAGTATTGTTTAAAATTTATTTTAATAATTTAATTGAGAGAGGATACTCCCAAAACTTATTTTCAGATGCTTTAATTGCTCCAATAATTGAAAATATCAAATCTAGTGTATATAATAATATGGCAGTTATTATAACTATAACTATTAAAAATCCTCCTCCAACTATTGCTAAGATTTGTTCAGTTATCATTAGTAAAATTGAAAAAATAAATATGACAATCAATAAAAGTACATATATTAGTAAACTTAGTTGCCAATTTAGAGCATTTTTTGCATGTTCTTTTACATCTTTTTCATTTGTCGTCAAATAAATTATCAAAGCCCCTAAAAATCCAAAAAAAATTCCTAATAAATGAGTAAATATGCATAAAATAGAATTATCATTACTTGTTGTTTTAGTTATTGTCTTAACTTCATCCATATTATACATAAGTAGCCAATATTTTTAAACATTTGTTATATATTAAATAATTTTTTTTGAAATTTTTATTCCTTAAGTTCTAAGACTAGAAATTTTGAAGATTTTAGTTAATTAATATTTTCTAATTTTAGAATTTTTTTAATTTTAATTTCTAAATCTTTTAATTCATTTTCAATAATTGACCATTCTTTTTCAAGCTCAAGTCCCCAGTATTTATGAATAATTACATTTCTGAAATCTTTAATGTCTCTCCAAGGTATTTCTTTGTATTTTTGTTTTATTTCAGGAGGTAAATATGAAACTGCTTCACCAATTATTTCAAATGAACGAGTTACTGCTCTAATTACTATTTCATCATTTTTGAAATCTTCAAATGTCAAATTTTTTGTTGCTCTATTAATTATTTCTATTTCAAGTATAATATCTTTAAGAAAGCTACTAAATTGACGTTTCATATTGAATACTCTTCATAATATAAGGTTTTAATTCATTTCTTAAACTTTTAATTTCCCCTAAATCAATTTTTCTATTAAATAAATCTTCTAGTAGATGTAAGACATCTAAAGAATCTCTATAGTTTCCCCTATTCTCTTCATATTCAATTAAAAAATCAATATCTGAATTTTCATTTTGCTCATCTCTTGCATAAGAACCAAAGAGAATGAGTTTTTTTACTCCAAACTCTTTAAACTTATCTTTATTAAAACTAATCATTTCAAGAATAATCTCTTTGGTAAGGTTTTCCATATATATAATATAATATCGAAATTTATAAATGTTATTAATTAATAGAGTAAATAAAAAACTGATTTAAAACATAACTTTGTTGAGAATTTAAATATTTTCTACTCCTTTTAATGCCTATATTTATAAATGAAATTCAATAAAATATACTATAATGAGTAATATTATTTCTTCTAAAATTCAACCAAGACCTTATCAATCTTCTATTATTAATAACTCGTATGATAAAAATACGTTTGTAGTTCTTCCAACAGGACTTGGTAAAACAATTATTGCACAAGAATTATTGGTATATTATGGAAATAAATTTCCAAATAAAAAAATCCTTTTTTTAGCTCCAACAAGGCCACTTGTAGAACAACAGCAAATTTCAATTCAAAATACACTTGAAGGAATTAATGAAAATGATTTTATTACGCTCACAGGTCAAGTATCACCAAGTAAAAGAGAAGCAATATATCAAGAGAAAAAATTTATTTTCTCAACTCCTCAACTTATTGAAAATGATATTATTAATGGAATTTTAAATCCTAATGAAATTACTTTATGTATTTTTGATGAAGCACATAGAGCATCAGGGAATTATGCATATACATTTATTGCAACAGCACTTAAAGATACTTCTAAAATATTAGCTCTTTCTGCTTCTCCTGGGACAAATAAAGAAGAAATTATGACAACATTCACTAATTTATATATTGAACATATTGAAGTAAAAACATATGAAGATAAAGAGATTAAAGAATTTGTATCAAAAACAAGATTACTTCCAGTTGAAGTTGAACTCAGCTCAGAGATTATAGCAGTAATTACACTTTTAAAAACTGCATATAACAAGAGATTGGAATTTTTAAAAGAGTTAGGTTACTTTCAAGGTAAGTCAATTTCAATGATTTATAAAAAAGATTTATTACAACTCACAGCTGAACTTAGAACTACTATTGCAACTGGTGAGACTGATGAGAATATGTGGAAAGGAATCTCAATGTGTGCAAGTATTATGAAGCTCTCTTATGCCATTGAACTAATTGAGAGTCAAGATTTTGGAGCAACTCATTCATATTTAGTCAATATTTTTAAGGATGCAAATTCAACAAAAGCAGCTCAAGATTTAACTTTAGATTTACATATAAAAGAAGCGTTTGAAATATTGGCTTATTATATAAAAGGAGGAGTAGTACATCCTAAACGATTAAAACTTGTAGAATTAATTTCACAAGTATTTCAAAAACAACAAGACTCAAAAATAATAGTATTTAATCAATATAGAGAAACTGCTCAAGCAATTGTTAGTGAATTAGAACAATTTAATGAGTTCAAACCAACAATTTTTGTAGGACAAGCAAAAAAAGGAGAAATGAAAATGTCTCAAAAAGAACAAAAACAAGTACTTCAGCAATTTAGAGATGGAGAATTTAATATATTAGTTTCAACTTCAGTAGGAGAAGAGGGACTTGATATTCCAAAAGTTGATACAGTTATTTTTTATGAACCAATTCCAAGCGCAATTAGAGCAATTCAAAGAATTGGAAGAACTGGAAGATTTGACAAAGGTTCTGCGTTTGTTTTACTTACAAAAGGAACTCGTGATATTGCAACAAGACATATTGCAAATGCAAAAGAAAAAAGAATGTATAGAGTATTAAAAGATGTACAAGAAGAATTTAAAAGAATATATGAGAGTTCAAATCCTTTAATTCAAAATTCATCTCCTAAACATTTAGGGCTTAATCAATATATGGACAAAAATTCAAATTCAACTACTTCTAATGAAAAAATTGAAGCATCAACTCAGTTTACACCAACAATTTATGTCGATGTGAGAGAGAATAATGATTTACTAAAAGAATTATATTATAATCCAGATTTACAAGTTGTAGCAAAGCAACTTGATGTGGGAGATATTGTAATTTCAGAACAATGTGCTATTGAGAGGAAGAGTAAAAAAGATTTTGTTAATTCAATTCTAGATAAACGTTTATTACCCCAATTACTCTCTTTAGCAAAAAACTATAAACGGCCTATTTTAATACTTGAAGGAGATGAGAGTATTTATGCTCAGAGAAATGTGGATGATAATTTAATAAGAGGAGTATTATGTGCAATTTCAGTAGATTTAAGAATCCCAATTTTATATACTCAAAATCTCAAAGATACAGTGAAGATGATAATTACACTCACTAAAAGAGCAAATAAAGATAAAAAAGAACATTCACTTCACACTAATAAATCCTCCATTTCAACTAATGAAGAGTTAGAAAAAGTAATTAGTATGATTCCAACTATTAATATTTCACTTAGTAAAGAAATTTTAAAGAATTTTAGTACAATTGAGCAATTAGTTTACGCATCAAAAGAGGACTTGGAGAAAATAGATGGAATTGGTGCTAAAAGGGCAGATAAAATTTATACATTTTTAAGAGAGGAGTATAAATTAGAATAAAAATGAACGAAGATTACTTATTTCCATTTCCAACATTTAGGCCTAAACAGGATGAATTATTAAAAGAGATTTACGACACATTGTCAGAAAATGGACAAATTTTGGTTTCTGCACCAACAGGTGTCGGAAAAACAATATCAGGTTTAGGTCCATCTTTAAGTTTTGCTCTAAAAAATAATTTGAAAATAATTTATCTAACATCAAGAAAAACTCAAGTAAATCAAGTTCTAAGAACAATTGAATTAATTAATAAAAAATTTAATTTGAATTTAAAAGCAACTGGTTTTACCGGAAAAAGTGATATGTGTGTTCACAAGAAAAAACCAAATTCAGGAATCCAAGATTTTTGTAACAAAAAAGTTTCTTCAGAGAACTGTGAATTTTATTTAAATTATAAAGAAACTAATGGTACAATTCCAAAGGAGCTAAGTGAAACTTTTGCTTTTAATATGGAGGATTATATTTCAAATTGTGAGTCTTGCGGTTATTGTCCACATAAAATGTCATATAATAAACTTAGGTTTTCAAATGTGGTTATTGGAGATTATAATTATTTTTTTCAAAAAAAAATCAAAGATATCATATTTGAAATGGGAACTTTTGAAGAAAATAAAACAATTTTAATTGTTGATGAAGCTCATAATTTACCAGATAGAGTAAGATCCTATTTTTCAAAATCACTTTCTACTCAAATGATTGATAACGCTATAAAAGAAGTTAATGATTACATACAGATATTTACAAAAGAAGAGGAGAAAAATAGAATAAATAATTATTTAAGAAATATCAAGAATTTTTTATTTGCTAACTCAAAGGAATCATTAAAAGATCAAATTAAAGATTCTCATGAAGAACTTGTTCAGAAAACTCTATTTTCAGACTTATTTAAAAATTTTAAGTATCAAACTGTTGTTAATGAAATTAAAATTAAAGGTAGTTTAATTGAGGGAGAAGTTAATGATGATGAATTTGAATCTTCATTGATGAAAGTTGGTGATTTTTTGGATTTTTGGATTAATCCAATTATCGGAGATTCATTTATTAGATATGCTAAATATAAACATATTTTAACTGAAAAAGGGGAAGATGATTTTATAGGTTCAATTAATGTTAAGAATTTAGACCCCTCAAAATTTATTAAAGAAGCAGTTGAAAATGTTTTTGGAGTTGTAATGTTGTCAGCTACATTAGAACCAATTGAAAAATATCAATACGATTTAGGTTTATCAAAAGCAAAAGTTAAGATATTACCATCTCCATTTAAAGATGAAAATGTTAAATATATTTTTTATAGTGGGGAAAGTTTTAGTTCTAAAATCTCTCAAAGAAATGATGATGGTTTAAATAAAATGAATAATAGGATTTTAGATATTGTAAATAAATTAGAAAAAAATACAATTGTATTCTTTCCTTCCTATGATTATTTAAATTTAATCTATAAAAGGTTTTATTCTGAGATAAATCATAATAAGTTTAAAATTCACTTAGAAAGTTCTGAAATGAGTAAAAAAGAAAAAGAAGAAGTTGTAAATGCCTTTGAAAACAATAAAGATAAAGTACAAATATTATTTGGTGTATCAAAAGGAAATTTTTATGAAGGGTTAGATTTACCAGGAAAAAAATTGGAAGTAGTTATTTTAGCAGGATTTCCTTATCCTCCAACTGATTTAGTAAATGAGTCTCTTGAAAAGTATTATTTTAAACAAGGTATTTCTAATGCTAAGGAGTATACATATATTTTTCCAGCAATTGCAACTTCCATTCAAGCAGGAGGAAGATGTATTAGAGATGATGAGGATAGAGGGTTAATTTTTTTATTAGATGGAAGATTTTATCAAAATAAGAAATATTTACCTCCTCATTGGAAATTTGAATATAGTCCTAGTTTAGAAGATTTGAAAAAATGGTTTGAGGAGTATCAGTTAAAATAAAAATTAACACATTAGTAATTGTATTAGGAGAAGGTATACATATACGTTTTAAATGTATATTTTAGTAGATTAAAAATTGAAACGTTAGATTTACTAAAATATATCACAATTATCATATCAAATTTCTATCTGCCTAAAGCAAGATAGTATCTGAATTTGTATTTACACAAGATTATGAATTTGAATTTATCTGAGTTGATGATTCTATGTTAAGTCAAGATGAACTACAAAAATGCAAAATTTCAGAAGAAATTTGGGTGGTTAGATTTTATAATACACATTTAATATAAGTCTATGAGATATATCAAGGATATTTAGACTTTATTAAAGAATTTATTCAGAAATATAATCTTACAATATTGGGAAAATTTGATAAGTATTATACAAAAATTACACAAAAAAATTCAAGAAAAAATAGGTAAATATTTTCCAATCTATTAAAAATATTTTATAATAATTCTTCTAAGATTCTTCTAGTGGATGAGATTATTTTTTCATCTCTAGGTCTTAAATCAGGTTTAAACTCTTCTCCTGTTAAGTGTTGGAGTCCTTGAATATATCTCACTGCAATCTCAACTTGTTGCTCAGGAGAATACATATGAGTATTAGGATTTTTTACCAAATCTCTTGCAAATTCTTTTGAAAATGAAATAGGGTTGCCTTTATCATCAATAGCAATTTTTCCAGTTAGTGAATCTAGTTTCCAATATCTTGATGAATCCATAGTATATAATTCATCTGCTGATAGAATTCTACCATCTTTTGTTTTTCCATGTTCAGTTTTAGTATCAACTAAAACTAAACCTCTAGAATTTAAATACTTTTGAACTGCATTAAATCCAGCTTGAGATTCTCCTTTTAATCTATCCCACTGACCTTGAGATATAATTCCCATCTTAATTAATTTTTTTGGGTCTAAGGTTCTATCTATTGTTTCTTTTGTTGATGGAGAAAATAATATTTTTTCAAGTTCACAATTTGGACTTAAAGAAGCAGTTCTAAATTTTTGTCCTGCATATGTAAATGTTTTAAAACTTTTATTTTTAGCTCTCTCCCATGCTTTGTATAGAGAAGTATTAGTGGATGTTACAGCCATATATTGTCTCATAACATTTTCAAGTTGCAATAATTCTAAATCTTCTGCTGCAATTACTGTAGAAGTAGGTTCAAGTCCTTCAATATCAAATTGGGAAGTTCCAATATATGGTCTAACAATTCCTCTCATTAAATCATGATTAATTGCTAATACTTGATCTTTAAATGGAATTTCTCCTCTATTTCTATCATGTGTTGAAATTTTAAGATTTCTATACATTAAACGAATTGGAACTCCTTTAGAAGTTATAAGCTTATCTCCTGTAATTGATGTTGTAACTTTACCTTCATGAATTCTACAATTTTTTAATTCAGGAATTTCCCCGTTCTCAATTAATTCAGGAACGCTCTTACCCACATTAACTTGAGAATTTTCTCTAATTAAAGTTCTAATATCATTTTCATTTAACATAAAATAAGTCTTAATTTAAAGTTTATATATTTTACTATTTTAGAATAACAACAGATAACTAGTAACTAACTAAAAAATAAATTGAAAAAATTATTTTATAAATGCTCTTTTGCTTCTTCCATTAATTTTTGTAAATCTTCAACTTCTTCTTTTCTAAGTCTTCCAAGTTTACCCCATCTCCATTCACCTGAGTTCATATCTAAATTTTCTTTAGAAATTTGAAGTTTTTTTTCTCCTTCATTATAACTCATAATACTTACAATTAATTTTGAAGTTTCATACTCTTTTTGTGTAGAGAAAATCTCTTTATCTAAGCTTTTATCAAATCCAGCCATACTTAATTATATTAAGGTTCTTTTTTAAATTTAATTGACTAAATAAATAGAATTTTAGAAATTGCGAAATAATATATACTATAGTTGAATTAATTTTATTTAGAATTAACAAATAATAAGGAGTGGTCCTGCCCAGATTCGAACTGGGGACCTTCGGTTTGTAAGACCAACGTCATAGACCAACTAGACCACAGGACCGTCACACTCCAATAAGTTAAAAAAACTTTATTGAGTTTATAAAGTTTTCTTTTTTAAATTTAATTGTGAAAAACACCGAATAAAACTCCGCTTTGTCCAGGTCTTGATGTAATTTTAACATCTCCTTTTTCAGTTTTCACAATAGCACCTTTTGTAATAACATTACGCCGAGTATAATGAATATTTGCAGGATTAGTAGCTACTGCATTAATTGCAAGTTTAGTAGTTTTACCTTTCTCATTTACACATACAAATTCAGTTTTAAGAAGAGATTGTTTAACATTTCCTCCTTTAACTCTTTTAACTTTAACTCTTTCTTTTCCAATTAATGTAAGTGTTGGAGTACCTGCTAATTCACCAAGTCTTTTTTTTCTTACATCTTTGTATCTTTTTCCACTTACAGTTCTTCTTGATCTAAATTGTGATTTTGCCATTTTTTAATTATCTCAACCTCCTTCCATGAGCTCTTACACCAGGTCTTACTTTTTCAGCTCCTAATCCTTTACTTCTAAGACCTCTTGATCTCTTACCTGCTGAAGTTAATCCTCTATGTACTCTTCTTGTATGCTTATTTGATACAATCCAATTAATAGTCTCATCATTCACAATTTGTGGATGATATACATCAACTAAAATTACTTCATGCCAAATTGATTTTTCATCTTGTCCAACCCAATATGAGTTTAAAACTTCTAAATTAGGGAACTTTTTTTGAACTCTCTCTTCTGCAATCCATTGATAATTTTTAGATTGTGCAATTCTTGTAGTTAAATTTCCACCATCTCTTCCTCTTTTAATAGTAGCATTATTTTTACCACCTCTTTTAACTCTCACTCTTGCAATAACAAATCCTTGCTTTGCTCTATAACCTAATCTTCTAGCTCTATCAATTCTAGTCGGATGTTCAACTCTCTCAATTGAGTGTTGTCTTCTCCATTCTACTAATCTAGTTCTATAAGATTCTTTTAAATTTTCTCTTGGTTGTTGCCACAACGCTTGAACATATTTTTGATATCCCATTTTTTAATTCTTTGCAAAAAGGGGGAATAAAAATCAGTGATTTTTTGATATCCCATTTTTATGCTATGTATAAAATGGAATTCCAAGAATCTTCAAAGAAGATTGTTGATATCCCATTTTTTAATTTTTCATAAAAAGGAGTTGAAGAAATTCAACTCTTCTTATTTTTATTATTTTATCTTTAATGATAAAAAGATTAAACTTTCAATTTTACAAAGTTTAATTAGTAATATTCTTTCGAAAAATTACTGCAAAATCGCTTAACTCCCGCATCAACATTATGTATCATCGCCAAAATTATGATTAAGCTATAAAAAATAAATAAAAGTTAGTTTATAAATATTTACTCTTAAAATTATTTTTCAAATAAATTTAATTAAATCAAATTTAAAAATTACTTTTTAAAATTACTTGCATGTTCTCTTACTTCTCCAATTAATTTAGCCATTTCAATTACACCATGAACAATAGCTTCTTCAGTTGCTTCAGGTTTAATATATGTATCATATACTTTAGTTAAAAAAGTTGTAAATGGTGTTTATTTTTTTTCATGAAGAAGAGAAAATTTTTTGAAAAAAGTATTTGCATGAAGTTCAAGAGTTCCATTCACTTTATTAGTTTTAGGATCTACAATAGTTCCTCCCATATTAATACTAAATGCCATAAGAACATGGTACCTTAGATTATATTCCAATGCACCTTGAAGGTGCGTAAAAATTTTAATTTTTCCACCCATTGTAGTCATTTCAACTTCATTTTCATCTACATCATATTGTTTCTTATCTAAATATGTTTTAACATGTTCATATAATTCCAGAGGATAAAATTCTCCCTTAAATGAATATTTACGAGAAGTCACAGATTTCCATTTAGGTTCATGTCCCATTTTAATTAAAGTATATATTTATTATTAATAAAGTATTGTATAAAAATATTTGATTTAAGTTATAATATATAAGAAAAATTTAATTTCTCCCCATAATTTGCATAACTTCAACCATCCTATTTGAAAAACCCCATTCATTATCATACCATACAACTAATTTCACTAAATTTCCATTAACGACAGTTGTAAGCTTTGAATCAACAATACCTGAGTGTGGATTTTGAACAATATCACTTGATACTAAATCATCTTCACTATATTCAAGAACTCCTGCAAGTTCAGTTGAGGAGATATGTTTAATAAAATCATTAAGCTCATTTGTAGTTACATTTTGATTTAACTCAATATTTAAATCAGTAACACTTCCAGTAGGGGTTGGAACTCTATATGCTACTCCATGTAATTTTCCTTCCAATTCAGGAATTAATTTAACTACAGCTTTTGCAGCACCAGTTGTTGTAGGTACAATATTAAAAGGAGCAGCCCTTCCTCTTCTAAAATCATTATGTGCTGCATCTAAAATTCTCTGATCTCCAGTTATACTATGAACTGTTGAGAACATTCCTTGTTTCACACCATATTTTTTATGAATTGCATACAATAATGCACTCATTGAATTCGTAGTACATGAACCATTTGATACAACGTCTTGTCCATGATACTCATAATCATTTACTCCTCTTACAAAATAAAAACAATCTCCTTTACCTGGTGCTGAAATTAGCACTTTTTTAGCTCCTCTTTCAATATGAATTCTTGCTTTTTCAACATCACTAAAAATTCCAGTACACTCAGCTACTACATCAATATCATGTTCACCCCAAGGCAATTCATGAATATCTCTTTGAGAAATCACTTTAACTCTTTTATCTCCAATAACTAAATAATCATCTTGAATTTCAACTCTATGAGGAAATCTTCCTTGTGAAGTATCATGCTCTAAAAAGTATTTAGCCCCTTCAATTCCTCCTACATCATTAATAGCTACAAATTCAACATTTGGATTTTCAAATCCTGCTCTAAAAATCATTCTCCCAATTCTTCCAAATCCATTAATAGCAATTCTCACTTTAGAATTACTATGTGTATGAATCTCTTTTTTAATATCTTGCATCATTTCTTCACTCATATATATAATTCAAAATTAATTAATATATTTAGATTTGTAATTATTCAATAATGAGTATTAAAAAAGGATAAAGCTAACTTTCACAAAAATAAAATGAGATAAATAATTATTCCTATTGAAAATCCATGAAATAGTGAAGTAACTAATAAATCAATTATTGAGTAGCTCTCAAGTTCTTTTAATTTTAAAATATATTTTTCAAATAAATAAAATAAAAATATTCCAATAAAAGGAATAATTCCAATAAATATTCCGCCTAAAATAATACTAAATAAAGTTACAAATAAAATTAATAAAAATACTCTAAATCTAAATAAAATAGGTTTTATATCTTTTGTGTGAATTTTTAACATTTTTTTATTGGGAAGTAAAAATGTCAAAAAGCTACGCTTCTTCACTATCAACATATCCTGCAACATTATCTAAATCTAATGTTACAACTCCACTTACTTTATTACTATCCATTGTTACTCCATAAATGAATTGAGAGGATTGAATTAAATATTCACTATGACTTACAACGATATATTGAGCCTTTGAAGCATTAGTACTAATCAATTTACCTAATTTTTCTGAGTTCATAATATCAAGTGCTGCATCAATTTCATCAAAAATGTAAAAATTAGCAGGATTGAATTCTTGAACTGCAAAAATAAATGCAACTGCCGTAATTGTTTTTTCTCCTCCACTTAATGATTTAATATCTAAATAATTCTTCTTAGAGAGCCTCACTTTAATCTCAACACCTGAACTAAATATATCTTTTTCATTTTCAAGCAATAATTCTGCTTCTCCTTTTGTAGATAATTGTGAGTATACTTGAGCAAATTTATCTTTAAGTACTGTAAATGTTTGCATAAATTTAAGCCTTTTTTTTTCATCCATTTGACTAATAAAGTTCATAATATCATCTTTTTCAACATTCAATTTTTCTCTTCTCTCAAGAAGTGAATCAAACTCTTCTTTAATTTGGTCATAAATTGCAACAGCTTTTAGATTAATTGAACCAAAACTACTAAGTTTACTTTTTAATGAATTAACATCTGTTTGAAGAGCTTTTAAATTTTCAATTGTTGGAAGAACTTTATCAATAAACTCTAAAAATTCTTCAAATGTAGTTGCATGTTCATGTTCTACAAAATCAGCTTGAATTTCACTCTTTAACATATCTTCTTCTTCTTTATATATTTTATCAGCTCCCTTATACTCTTCTAAATTATAAAGAATTCTATTGAGAACCTCTTTAAATTTTTCAAATTTCTCATACTCGTTTGTATATCTCTTTTCTTGATATACTCTTTTCTCTTTAAGTTCATTTCTTTTAGTAATAATTCCTTCATATTCTTTTGAGAGTTCATTTTCTTTTGCTTTTAAAATTTTAAACTCTTTTTCTTTTCCACTAATAGTTTCTTTAATTTGAGAAATTTGTTCTTCAAGTCTTGATTTAGCTTCTTTTGAATCTACAATAATTTTGTTTGAATTTTTAATTTCGGGTTCTAATACATTATTAATTTGAATGTTATAACTCCCAATTTCTTGACTTACTTTAAATATCTCATTTTGAAGTTGTTCTTTTTCTTCTTCAAGAGAATTTAATTCTTTAAACTGAGAATTTTGAGAACTAGCACTTCCTCTTAAACTTCTTTTTTTATCTTCTAATGTTTGAAGAGATGCATTTAATTCATTTAAATCTCTATCAATTTTTTTAAGTTGAGAATTAATAATTTCTCTATCTCCTGCAATTTGTTCATATTCACGTTTTAAAGATTCATTTGAGCTAGAATCAATTGAGAGTATCTTCTCAATTTTTCCAATTTCACCCTCTAAATTTGCTTTTTCTTCTCTAAGAGTATAAATTTTCTCTTCACTTTCATCTCTAAACCGCTTCACTTCTTGAAGTGATTGCTCAACAATAGAACTTCTTTTAATAATATTATCTAACTCTTCTCTTGTTTTTTGATCATTAAATCCTCCTCCTGATTGTTTTTGAGATCTAAATCCTCCACTCATAGCACCAGTTTTTGCAACAATATCTCCATCAAGAGTAACCATTTTATATACACCAATTCCAATACTTTTAGCACTTTCAATTCTATCAATTACAACAGTATCTGTGAAAATTAACTCAAAGACTTGTTTGTATTGAGGAGAAAATTCAATTAAATTAAGAGCATAATCAACAACACCTTTTTTAGTTAATACACTTTTATCTAAATTAACTCCTCCTCTTAATTTATTAAGAGGGAAAAATGTAATAGTTCCAACTCTTTTTTCTTTTAAATAATTAATATATGTTGTAGCAGTTGAATCATCTTTAACTACAATATTACTCAATGACCTTCCTGCAATAGTCTCAAGAGCTTTTGAATATTTAGAGTCTACAGTTGCAAGTTCACTTACAGTTCCAATAATATTAGAATCTTTACTTTTAAATTTTAAAATTTCTTCAACTGCTCTATTTGAACTAATATGAGCCATATTTTGTTGAATTTTTGCATTTAATTTATGTTCTTGTTCTCTGAGTCTCTCAACTTCTTGTCTTAAATTTCCCCATCTTGCACTATGCTCACTATTTTGATTAGCAGTTTTTGAAATTTCAATAATTAATGTTTTAAGTCTTGTTCTCATACTCTCAAGAGCTTGAATTTGATCTTTATTATCATGTAATTTTTGTTGCTCATTACTCATTTGTGATTCAATATACTCAATTTTCGTATTAACTCTTTCAATTTGAACTAATAATTCTTGTTTATTACTCTCTTTTAAGTGTTTTTTCTCTCTTAATTCATCAATTTCTGCCTCAATTTTTTCAAGTTCTTTTGAATCATCTCCCCCTACTTTAGTTCTAATTGTATTAATTTGAGTTTGAATCTCTTTGAGTCTTTTTTCAAATGAGGATTTTTTAGAATCTAATTGTTTTTGCTCATTTTTTAAGTTTGAAATTTTCTGTTGTGATGATTTAATTGATTCTTCAAGTCCTTTAATTCTTAAATTTACTTCATCTCGTTGTTTTTGTAAATCAGAAGTTCTTTCTTGAGAATTTTTAATTTCAGCTTCAATTCTAGTAATTGAATTTGTAACATTTAAAAAATCTCCATGAGATGTAATTTCAATAGTCTTTTCAATTTGCTCAAGTTCACTATCAATTTCACTAATTTTGTTTTGAAAAATAGATAACTTTTCTTGTTGTTCTCTTACAACTTCTTCTTGTTTAATTTTTTCATCTTCTTTTTGTTCAATCATCACAAGATTTTTTTTAATTCTAGATTTTAAAAGTAATAATGATTTTTCTTGAAGTTGAGATTTAGTGGTATAAAAAGCTTGCGCATTTTCTTTTTCAGATTTTAATTCTTTTAAGTATTTAGTTTTTTCATTCAACAATAAATCAGCATCTTTTAAATTTTGTTCAACTTGGTCTAGTTTTTTTAAAGAATCTTGTCTTTTTTCTTCATATTCACTTACTTGAGAAATTTCTTCAATTAATAATCTTCTCTCATTTGAACTCATATTTACAATTCTCATAATATCTCCTTGTAATATGATATTATACCCATCTGGGTCAATCTGAGCTCTTTTCAACACTTCAACAATTTCAGTTCTAGTTACTTTTTGATTATTTAGTAAATATTTAGAAGCTCCACTTTTACTTACAATTCTTGTAATTTTAATTTCATCTAAATCAACTTCAAGTAATTCTCTTTGTCCATCAACTACATCATTTGATAAAAAAATACTCACTTCAGCTTCACGACTAGCATTTTGATGTTTTCCTCCATTAAATACTAAATTCCCTAATTTATCTGCTCTTAATCCCTTTGAAGACATCCTTCCAAGTACAAAACAAAGAGCATCAAACACATTACTCTTACCAGAACCATTAGCACCAACAATAGTATTAAACCCATCTTCAAAATTTAAAACGGTGGGATTTGCAAACGATTTAAAACCTTGGAGTTTCAAACGTTTAATTATTGACATCTTAATTTCACCTCTTTATTTGAAGCAACAAGGCCAACGAACGAAGTAAAATGAGTGACCTTGCCTTGTAATTTTAGCCTTTTAATTATACTCATTTTGATTTCCCTCCTAGATTAGCTAATATTACCTCTTCTTTTAAATAAAATTTAAACAACTTATTAGAATAATTATAATTACTATTCAACATAGATTAAAATCTATGAAATTAAATTATAAAATTTAGTCGTGACTTAGGAGGAGTATTTAATTTTAGCATTTTAAGTATTAAAATTTCAGAATAACACTTATGTATACTAAGGCCATTTTCTCTGTTCTAAATAACTAATTGAATTTTCAGGATCAACGTATGCTAAAATTATATTTTTTTTAGTTGAATGAGCAACTCTATTAATAGAAAACAATTCTTGAGGAGATAATTTTCTTCTAGAATTACATATAAATACTAAATGAGTTGAGTGATGAGAATTGTCTTTATTATTATTCTTACTAGTATGTTTATCATAAATTCTAAATTCAGCTCCAAATTTTAATGCTTGTTTTACATAAAATCCTTTATGTATCAAATCTTCATAAATCATAAATTGTTCCATTTTCAAATTAAATTCTTCTAAAAAATGTTCTTTACTAATAAAATTATATTGTGAAAAAAAAACATGTTTTTTATGAAAATAAATATACATAACTTCAAGAGGATCTAATACTAAACCACCTTCTCCATTATATAAATTTGATTGAAATGTACCAAATCCTCGAGAGAGTAAAAGATTTCCAATTTTATCATTTACAACAAATTGTCCTGCTAAAAACTCAATTTTTATATTCATTTTTTATATTAGTTATATTTTTTAAGATTAATGTATTTATAATTAAATGATTTTCATTTAATAAATTAAACTAATTATACCTCTTACTTGTTCCTTAGAAATTATCTCAAAAAAATCATTATGATTTAGATTTTCAAAATTAACATCATCTTCGACTGAACTTATATCTCTTAGAATAATTAGTTCCTCAATAATGCCATTATCATTTTTTATAATTTCAATAATTAATCCTTTTGAGTATATATCTAATGTGTTTTGAGAAGATGAATACATACTTCCAGAGTATAAGACATAATCATATAATTCAAGTTCTACATTAGATACTACGAGCAAATCATCTAATAAATCAAAAGAATAGTCTCTTGTCTTAAAAGTAATATATGAAATATTTGTAGCTTGAGATGAGGATAGTGCCAAATCATCTATAATAATTCTTTTAAATACTGAGTTTTTTTGATATTCATTAATATTTGAATTAAATAAATCAAATCTATTCTCACGCCCTCTTTCAACTCTTTCTAATTCTTGAAGAAGAGATTTAGTTTGCATAACATGTCTTTCAAAATTAGCATCAGAGAGAACTTCTCTACTTAAAATAATTAATAATAATAAAAATAACATAAGACCAAAAATAAAGAAAATAGTTAAAAAATAATTCATCATTGAATTATATGCATATGTTCCAAGAGTTTTTTTAGTGTTAGAAACTGTGTCTTGTTTATTTTCATGAATTTTCTCTTGAGATTTCATAATTTATATAATGAGTTATAATTATTTAAACTTATGCTTCAATTTTATGTTCATAATGCTTCATTGAACTTTTAACTTTACCTTCTTTTAAATCTCTCATTTTATTTCTACAAAATTTAGAACAACAATTATCCATTAGGGGTAAACATCTATGACACATAATAAACTCTTTATCACATTGAGGACAAGTGTGAATATCAGTACATGGAACATAACATACACTACATTGAGGTTTTTCTAAATGTTTTTTTTGTTCTTCAATATCAATTGGAATTGCTCCTCTATCATCAAATACGAAACAAAGCCCTTCCCAGTTACTTTGTCCTTGTTCAATTCCATAATTAATGATTCCTCCATTTATTTGATATACATCATTAAATCCATTCTCTTTCATCCAAGCAGTTGCTTTTTCACATCTAATTCCACCAGTACAATATGTAACTATTTTCTTACCTTCAAGTTTATCTTTAATACTCTCAACAGCTTTTGGGAATTCAGTAAATTCTTTAATTGGAAGAGGAATTGCATCTTTAAAATGTCCAACTTCATATTCATAATCGTTTCTAGTATCAATGATTACAAAATCATCTTTATTCTCTTCATACCATTTATCTAACTCAGCAGGTTCTAAATATTTCCCAGTATTTTCATAATTATATTCTTGTTTTAGTGTAATGGTCTCTTTTCTAATTTTCACATTCATTCTCTTAGAATTAAATCTATTAGTTGGATTATGTTTAAACCATAAATCTTCAAATTGAGTGTATGATGTGATGAACTTTTTAAACTCCTCAATATCTTCCACAATCCCGGACATATATGCTGAAATTCCTTCATTTGCTAGTAAAATTTTACCTTTAATTTGTTTAGTATTACAGTATTCTTGTAATTCTTTTCTTAATTGTTTTAAGTTTTCAAGTTTAATAAACTTATAAAATGATATATTTGTAAATTGTTCCATACAATAATAAATCATTAATTATTTTTAAAATTGACTAAAATTTACACAATATTTAAATAATAACTGTATTAATTATTAATATGAGTAATTTTGATAATAGATTAAGTTTAGTTGATTTAAAAGAGTTTTATTTGAAAAAAGAGTCTAATGAAACTTTTGCATATTTAAAGCAATTAGTAATGGCATATTATGGTGTCTATTTACAGAATAATTTTCAACTCTCTCATGAGGGCATTTTTCAACAAGAAAATGAAATTCAATTTAATTTTAATGTGAAATATAATTCAATTGAAATAACACTTGATTTTATATTTACAAAAAATTTTGATTATCAAAGAGAATTAATTGTTCCAAATATTTTTTTAGGGACTTATAATAAAAAAAATATTGAAGTATATAAACCAAAAAATAGGTATAACCTTGCATACTTGCCTCGTGATAGAACAATTTCTTTTTTAATCGTATCAACTACACCAATTGGTTTGATTAAAGATATGAAATGTGTAGATATATTTGAAATTGGATTACATATTTTACTTCAAAGAACTCAAAATACTCTAATAAATTAAAAGAGTACCAACATTTAAATACTTTAAAATATAGAGTTTAATAATGAGATATTCTGATAATTACTTTGTAAAAGATTCTGTTTTTGGTTTAATTAAACGAGGAGAAGATGAGAATTTAGAATTTGTATGCTATAAAGAGAATAAGAAGAATAAATTTAATGGTCGTTTGAGATTTTATGGAGGAGGAATTGAAGAGGGAGAAACATATGATTTAACTTTAAAACGTGAATTGAAGGAAGAATTAGATTTACATATGGAATCTTGTAAGTTACTTAAAGAGATTAGAAACACATTAGGAGGAGTTGGTTATCTGTGTTACGCAGAGGTTTTAAATTTAAAAGATTTAAAACATAAAGAAGAGGAGATGGGAGAACCTCAATGGCTAAGTGTTGAGGAATTATTTAAAAGTAATTTAGTTCCTAATTCAAAATTATTATTATACTTATATTTGTTAAGTTATTCTCCCCATTTGTTAAGTAAACATATTGATGTTATAAAAACTGATGTTGATTTTCTCTTATATTTGCAGGAGAATTTTGATGATATTTACAAAGATTTCATAGGAAGATTAAGAGGAAATTCTTAATATTTTTACTTTCTAGAGAATTTTCTAAAAGCTACAATAATTTGATAAATCAAAATTGCATTAATGATGGAGAGGAGATTTCTAAATACTTCCCAAATCGGATGTACATTTTCTTTTGTAACAAACTCAAAAGTATTGAGAGGATTTAAGAGGAGAAAGACTTGGTTTAATAATTGAGATATGAATAGAGGAATTGAATAAATTAAATTAATTATATTTAAAATATTTATATAAGTTGTAAAATAAATAAAATTTTGAGTAAGATGGGGAACCAATAGTATGAAACTAAACAAGTAATAGATTAATATAAATAATAAATTTAAATAAATTAATATATAAAAAGGTCTAAACCAATTAAGTCCAAAGTCATTTATTTTACTAAATTCTAAAGTTAAAATGTCAATACTTTTAATTTTTTTATTTTTATTCAAATTATTAGTATAATCATAAAGATAACTCATCATAAATCCAATCATTGAAAATATTAAATATAAAGGGTAAAAAATAAATTGTTTATCAGGATTAATTTTTTTATCAAGATTATATTTAGTATTAATAATTCTTTGATAAATTTTCATTTCTTCTGAATAAAATTCTAACTCTTGTGGCCTATCATTATTACTTTTTGCAATATTTTTCAGCATTCTGTAAGTATTTTGTTGTTGAATGAGATATTTTTCAAATTTTTCAGTTTTTAATAATGCAGATTCTCCCAAAATATCTTCACTCCATTTCACATCACTATATAAACAGTTTTGAAATAAATTTTCAAACATAGTTCCTATTTTAAAACTTTGAAAATTCACATTTTGTAACTCTAAATTTCCAAAATTATTATTTGAAAAACTATATTTATTAGGATTTTTATGGTATTTTTTATAATTTTTATTTAAATTATAGATTCTTATTGAACCAGCATTTCTAATAGCATGAAAATCTAGATTTTCAACATTAACTTCTCCAATATTTAACTCTTTATCTCCTAAAATCTTCAAATTTTCAATTTCCAAAGTATTAATATTTGAATGCCCAATTCTAATATCATCTAAACAAGTACAGTTAACTAATCCAAGAAAATTAATTTTATTTTTCTCTCTATAAATTTCACTTTTACTTTTTTTAGTAGGGATTCCATTTTTTTTAGAAGAAATTCTTAATCTTTTTTCAAAAGTACAGTTTTCAAAACTAATTGAATCATTATTTTTAAAGTCCTCAAAATTTACTTGATTCTTAAAACTACATTCTAAAAATTTAATATTTAATCTAGTATTTAATCTATTAATATTAAATTTTGTATCAGGATCATTTAAGGCCAAATTTTTAATTAATAATAATTCCTTATCATTGGGATTAATACTCATAAATTCATCAAAACACATATACCCTCTTTTATACTCACTTTTTTTGTGTATTTTTTTAAGTTCTTCATTAACTTCTTTAAAAAATAACTCTTTAAAATTTAAAGAATTTGACTTAGATTTTGATTCTAAATAAGTTTTAATAATGAGATTTAATTCAACTAGAAAAATTGGAGTTGGCATATTAATAACTATAATACTATCTCAAACTTTATAAAAATATTTGAAAAAATTAGAAGAATATAGAAATAATACTCTCAAACTCATATCTTCAAGTTGCGTAGCAACTTAAATGACTTAGATTCCCCAAAGGGAATTTTCCTTACGCATAATCTCTGCGATTTCTTTAAGAACTGCTTTTTCATCTGAACTAAGTAAATCGATGTTTTTCTTCAGCTCCCTAAAATTCTCCTCTCCCATAAATGAATAAAGATTATCCTCCTCCTCTGCGTGCCTTCCAATAACTAAATCTTCAATAGCAACAGCAGCACTTTTAGTATATTTTAATTCTTTTAAAGAGTCATCCTTATCTTTAATAGATTTAATTTTTCCAACTTTTTTACCCATATCAGTCATAATACTCTTACTTGTAAGAAGTGTCCCACCACCAACTTCACAACCAACAATTGCAGGATTTGAAGCTCTAAAAATACAACGAGGTAAAATTTTAATCTTAAAAGGCATAGTTAAATTACTTAATTTATCTCTTTCAATTTCTTGCTGTTTCTTAGCAAGCCAATCTTGAGCAGCATCAACTAAAGAATAAATAATATCAGAACTAATTACCTCAACTTGATACTCCTTAGCTAAAGCAAGTACTTCATCATCAATACTTTGAGAAAAATTTAAAATCATTGCATTTTTAGGTGCTAAATTCACATCAGCTCCTGCATCCATTACATCTTTTTTACTCACTTTTCCAATAAGAGCTTTTCTAAGAGGAATATTATGCTCATCTAAAATAAAAGAAAGTGCTTCAAGTGAACCTAATGTATCAGCTTTTACTAAAATACCTTCTTGTTGTAAATTAAGTGATAATTCTGCTTCCTCTTGTAATAATTCTTGTTTATAACTTTCAATTTCTTCTCTAGATTTCCCCTTAGGGACACAAATAATTGGCATTCCTGCTTTAACATCTTTTAAATCAGGACATGCTAATTTCACTCCACTTGCAGCTTGAATTTCTTTAATAGAAGTAAATTTAGTTGAACTATCTCTAATCTCTTTCATTTCACCAGGTTTTAAAATACTCTTAAGTTTAGATTCTTTAACTTCATCAATATCCAAAACTAAAACAGTATCATCAACTTTACAAATACCATCATGCAAAATAACATCAATAGTTTTACCAAGTCCAGGATAATCTTTAACTTCTAAAATTACACCTCTTCCAACATTTCCTTCTTCAATAGTAAGTTTAGACTCCATAAATTTTTGAGTAAGGCCAACAACAGTTGAGAGTAATTCAGGCATACCTTCTCCTGATTTTGCTGAAATTGGAACAATTGCAAGTTGTTTTTTAAAATCTTGAACTCTATCAAATCTATCACTTTCATAACCAAATTCTGACATTTTACCAACAAGTTCATACACCTTTTGTTCTAAATGATATACGACTTGCTCATCTTGTTTATTAATTGAATCAAGTAATTTAGGAGTTAATTTACTCTTCCATTTAGGCATCAAATCAACTTTATTTGCAGCAATTACAAAAGGAGTTTTCATAGATCTTAAAATTTCAATAGCCTCAATAGTTTGGGGTTTAAATCCTTCATTAATATCAACAATTAAAATACCAATATCACAAATAGAACCTCCTCTTTTTCTAAGTGAAGTAAAAGCTTTATGTCCTGGAGTATCAATAAATAATAGTCCTGGAATTTTAATTTTATCAAGTGGAATATTTGTTACAACTTTTGCTAAATCTTTTTTAGAAACTTCAGTAGCTCCAATATGCTGAGTAATTCCTCCTGCTTCTTTTGAAATCATATTAGATCTTCTCACATAATCAAGAAGAGAGGTTTTTCCATGATCAACATGACCTAGAATTGCAATAATTGGTTGTCTTAGATAGCTCATTTTCAATAATAATTTTTATAATAAATTTAATACTTTTTTCAAAACATACTACAATTAAGCTTTAATAATTTAATATATTTGAAAAAATGTTGTTAATATATAACAATTATGAATAATATAAATTAAAATGTATTTATAAAACGTATGGTAATAGAACTTATTATTTATTTTATTAAAATTCTATTAATTATAAAAAAATTAAAAATTAATATTTTGTAATTTAATATGCAATTAACCATAAATTAATTGTACTTGCTATTAACACAGAGAGTATAAAAAATTTAATATGTATTGAATAATTTGAAGATAAGTATGCAATACCTTTAATACTAGAAACTCCGCCTATAATTGCACCTATAATAAATGCAATTAATGAGTATATTTCAAATCCTAAAAGAGCATTTTTAAGAGGAACATATACTCCAAGTAGAAGTAAAACTAAAGAACCTGAGAGCCCTGGCAACAGCATTGCAATCATAGAAATAATTCCTGCAATAAAAAATGTTCCTGTTGAAATAGTAGAAAGAGAGTTTGTTGAGTAATAAGATAATAATGTCAATATAACGAACAAAGATATGGAAAAAGTGACCATTGTACTTGCTGTTTTATAATGTTCTTTAAATGTATTTTTATGTAAATATATATAATATATGACAACACAAAGTGTAAATATAAAAAATAATTTCATCATTGTAGATTCATAATTTTCAATTAATTTTGCAATTGTTACAAATGAGAGTAAAATTCCACTTAAAATTCCTAAAATTAGTAAGAATGGAATATATAACTTAAATTCATAAAAATAAGTATATACACCTTTTAAAGAGGAATTTTTAATTGTTTCTTTTAAAGACTTAATTCCTTGGTTAAAAAAATGTTTAGATAATATTTTAGAAAAAGTTCGCATAATAAATTCATATTGCTTAGCAATTAAACTCACTGTTGAACCAGAAATTCCAGGAATTGCATCCACAATCCCCATACAAAATCCAAGAACTAAATAATACCATGAAGTTTTAAATTCTTCTCCAGTTTTTGCAGTTGGAATTAATGATTTTTGAATAGTTTTGATTTCATCTTTAAATGTTTTAGGATTTGAATTAGAATTTTTATTGTCAATTTTGTTTTCTATATTAGAATTTTTATTGTCATTATTAGTTTGAGAAATAGTATCTAACTTTTCAACCCTATGTCCAAATAAATTTTTTTGAGTTTCTGTTTTGTTATAATTAATTGAGTGAGAAGAATAAGTAATATTTCTTACTATTTTAGATTTTATTATTGAAGATTCTACTTGAGTGTTAGTTTGAGTACTATTTTTTTTTTTATTGAGAACCATTTGTTATATATTATCTTATTTGTTTTTATTTATATTATTATAGTATTATTGCCATTTTATTCTTGTTTAATCTCAATGAGCATACAATTTTCAAATTCCTTAATTGTATTTTCAATTTTTCTAGGAATATTGGTATGAAAAATCATTTTTGGTTTCATTGATGAAGTATAAAATTCTAAAATTTCTTTTAACTGAATTTTTTTTTGTTCAGTATATAAAGCATCAATGAAAAGTGTAAATTCATTTAATTGAATTGAAATTTTATAGATAAATCCTAATTGATGTTTTTCTTTTTCTAAAATTGTATATCCGTTTTCATATAAATATCTATCACAATCAAAATTAGTTTGAGTTAAATTTAAATGTTCTTGTTCTCTTGATTTACTATTTTCTTTCAAAGATGAATTTGAATTTTCTAAATTTTTACTAGTATCATTATTAATATATTTGTCATTATTATTTTTTGAAATAGTGTTTTGAATATTTTTATTATTTTCATTAGGATTATTATTCACAGTATTATTGCTATTACTATTATTAGAATATAAATTAGAAAAAGGATTATAATTTTGATTTGAATTATTAGCATTATTATGGTTTTGATTTGAGTTAGAATTATTATTATTTAAATTTTTTTTTGAATCTGTTGAACTAGAAGTTACATTTGAATTGGTATTAGGATTAAATTTTGAGGCAGAGGAGGGTGTTGAGTTACTTTTTTTATTTCCAAATATTGCGTCTTGAATTTGTTGGCGAGTAGTTTTTTCATCTCTTAAATACCAAATTAAAAATGTATATGCTTTATCTTCCCCTTTTACTTGAATTTCATAAAATATATCTTGTAACTTTTGAAGAATTGCCCTTTGAGGAATGGTCAAAGTATTTAGAGATACAATTTGTTCATTTTTTATTTTTGTAAGTAGTTCTAATTCAGTTCCAGTAAATGATTTTAGTGCAATTTCAGTTAAACACTCTTTTTGCTTTAAATCGTAATAATATGGTGTTGTTCCATACTTAATATGAGTTGAACCAAGTCCTCCTCCATTTGTGAGTTCACCAAGTGCAGCTGATGCTATTGTTGTTGTAGTTTCAAACTCTTTTGCAACAGTAGTAGGAGTTGTGTATTTTTGTTGTTGTACAAAACGAAGCAAATTATCTTTAGTGAGCAACATATTATACTTAGTTTAGATATTTTTGACTTTTTAAATTTGTGTAACTAATATTTTAAAATTATAGCTTAAATGTTTTTAGAGAGTTTATTTATTTTTAATTTAGATTGATATTAAAATCATATAATTTTTTAAATTGGTTCTACTTAGTAGTGTAAATTAATATTTATTTAACTCAATTAAAAGAATTTTTATTATGAAATTTTTAAACGTTCTTTTAGTCATGTCTCTATTGATATTAACTTTTTCTTCAGTATATTCAGATACAAATGGTATTTGGACATATCCTGAAGATATTCGTTCAGGAGTATTTGGGGCTGATGAAGGACTCACAGCATCACAGAGTTACACATTTAATAATGTAGTGTATTTCAATGCTGGTTTAGAA
>JAIUMM010000012.1 GCA_022565615.1 Nanobdellota archaeon
AACTAATTCTAGGATCTGAACTTAAAGTTGCAACTCCTCCTTGAATCGTTAAACGTTGATTTTCATTTAAAGATAAGACTAAAAATGTTCCTAAAGCTAAAATTATTACAGATAAAATTACAAAAATAGTAACTTGTGATTTTCTATTCATGTTAAATTTTCAAATTAATTATTTATAAAGAATTGTTATAACTAATTACTGAAAAATTAACCTCCAATGCTCATAGTTACAACTTCACCTTGTAAATTTAAAATATTAATTGAACTATCTCCAACTACAGATTGAATTACTCCAACACCTTCAATTCTATCTCCAACTCCTCCTCTTAACATCTCTCCATTAGGACTTCTAATCATAACTGACCTACTAGAAGGAGTTCCAAAAATACCAATTAAATTAAATTCATCTAATCTTATTGAACCTTGTGTAGCTAGTTGAGCAACATTATCAGGAGTTGGTGGGAAATCAGATTGTCCCTGTACTTGTGGACGCTCTCTTAAAGGTCTTTGAGGAGGAATTAGAGAAGAATCTGGTGCTAAATTTTCTAATGATATTTGATTTAAATATACTTCAAGTTCACTTCTTAATTCTTCTGTAGATATATCTTGAGTCAATAATCTTTGTGAGTATGTAAATTGATTTACTTGTTCTAAGACTAAAGCCTCTCTTGCAATTTCTTCAGCTTCTTCTTGAGAAACGCTCCTTATACTATTTCTAATTGAATCATATAATTCTCCCATTCTAATTCCTATACTTTGAAAATATTCATCTGTTGAAGTAGTTGGAATTTGTCCATCTCCAACTCCTAAATAATCACCAATTGATTCACTACCATCAATTGAATTAATTCCTCCAGCTCTTATTTGACTTATAACTATTCTCTCAACACTCTCACACATAGCTGAATTACTTTGGCAATCAATTGAATTATCAATAATAGTTCCTAATTCTTCTTGAATTTGCCTCTCCCTTTGATTCAAATCATCAATTGCTGCACCTAAATCTCCTCCAAAGAGTGTATCTGCTCTTTGTTGTAATTGTGCGTTATATCTACTAACTGCATTTTGAAATTCATTATTTTCAATAGCTTCTAATAGACGTAAATTCATAGTTTCACCTCTATCATTAGTAGGAGGAAGTTCTCCTTCTAACACCCTATATAACTCTCTTCTCATCTCAAATGAAGGATTATCAACACCCACTGCTCGAAGTGTATCAACAATACTTAAACGTTGATTTTGTGAGAGAGAATTAAAGGTTTGTGAAGTATCTTGTGAAATAATAGTTTCAAACGAATCTGAAAACACTTCAGGTACAAGAGATGTAGGATCAACTCCTCCACTTTCACTAATTCTTAATTCTTGAAGAGCAAGTGCAATTTCAGTTCCAAATAATTGCTCATTTATTGTTCCTATCTGCTCAGTTCTAATAGATGTTTGAACTAAACCTTCAAATGCTACTTCACTTCCTAGTCTTAATCTTTCAAGTAATTGTTCATTCATAACTGCTGAATTGGAAGGAGGCTCTTCATCAAATAATAATCTATATAAATCTCTTCTTGCTTCAAGAGAATTTGCAATCTGAGGCATATTAAGTTGCATAAATGCATCATAAATACTATTTTGTTCAAATACTTGAGAATCATATTTTTCTTGAGCTAAAATAAATGCTGAAATCTGTTCTTGAAAAGAAGAATCTTCAAGTCCAATAATTGTTCTAATTTCAACTCCACTTGAACCTTCCATTGTCCCAATTTCTCTTTGACCAGATAAGATATAATTTGAATAAATATTTCCATCTCTTAAATTAGTCATAACTCCAAAAATGTTTGAAGGAATATTTGAAAAACCACTCATTATCATCTCATCACTAGTCATTGAAACAATTCTTCTATTATCATCATTATTTGTTCCCTCATCTATTTCTATTCTTCCTCCTTCATCTACTTGGGCAAAATAATTTCTCTGCACATTATCATTTCCTCTTGTAATAACTCCCCAATTACTTGAACTATCTCCAGTAAGAGATATAACCTCTTGATTATTTCCTAAATCTCTTCTTGCTACACAATTAATATTTCCTTGACAACTTTGTGTTGATGTAATAAGACCATCATTATCTCCTAAATTTCCAATATTTGCAGCAACTCCTCCCCACATAGTACTTACTCCACCTCTACTTTCAACTCCTATTGTTCCTTGTTGCATCCAAGGTTGAAAAAAAACTCCTCCATGATTATTTTGATTATTAACTCCTAAAAATGTTGGTGACAATGTATATTTATAATCGCTTCCTCTATCTACTTCAACATTGTTCACATTAGTTCTCACTCTTGTAGTTCCCTCATCATCTGTTCTAGAATAAATTTGTGCATCGGAATCAGTTCCTTGATAGTCAACAGTTCTAACTTCTTCAACTCCTAAATTTAAACCTATTTGATTATTAATTGGAATTATAGTATATCCACTTTCTGCAGTCCCTGTTGTTGAACCTGCTCTTATTGCCGTAATTCCATCTTGAAGTCTAAAATTCCCTTGCTCCACAACTTCACCATTTAATATTTGATCTGGAACTACTGAAATTACTTCTCTTGCAGGAACTGATGCTACTCTTCTCTCCTCTTCTAAACTTAAAGGATTAAATACTCCTTGTAAAATTGCTTGACTATCTGAAGATAATCTTGAAGAATCAATATCAATAACTCCTCCTTGTTGAGAAGAAGAACTTATTAGTCCCACTAATTCTTCCGTACCTATTGAATCTCCTGATTGTAATTCTAATTGAACACCATTAACTCTAACACTTCCCGTTTGACTACTCAAAAAAATACTTCCATCTTGAACCGTAACTAATCCCGAACTCACCTGAAACTCTCTTCCTTGAGCATCTACAACAGTTCTAGTTCCTCCTGTTTCTTCATCTATATTCACTCTATAATCCCCATCAGTTGCTCTAATTTCAGATTGAAATTCATCTGCAATTTCAATAGTAATAGCATCAGCTCCTACCCCAAACCTTTCAATTTCTCTTTTTGGAATTATTTCAATTGTCCCATCTGAATTTATTGTTACTGAATCAATCTCTTCTCTTTGAGAATTTAAATTTGAAAAATGACCATTTGTACCAACTAATGTCCCATCTGATAAAAATGAAGCAGGTCCTTGAACAGAAAATGAAAAGCCAAATTCTCTTCTAAGAGCATCTTCTAAAGCTTGAGTATTTACTTCAGTAAATAAATTTCCAATATTATACAAATTTGCTTGAATTTGAGGGGCAATCATCGATTGTCTTTGACTAGGATTTAATTGAGAATAATCTAAGTTTTCAGGATTAATTTCCCTAATTCTATTATCTGGAACTTTAGACCAATCAAAATTTGGATCACCTATAAAATCATTTAAATTAATATCAGGATTTAAATAAGTATCTGAATTACTTAAATCAATTTCCTCTTCTTCTTGACTTGAAAAAGAAAAATTAAAAATTATTAAAACTAAAAATATAATTATTAAAATAAATTTTAATCTTTTTTTCATATATTACTTAATTAAAAATTATATTTATAAATAATTATTTTAAATTTAAGTAGATACAATACACAAAATTTATAAATCTAGAAAACATAATACAAATAATGGAAAAAAATACTAAAACTAAAATGTTAGGAGGCCTTGTAGGTTTAACAATAGCTCTAAGTTCCCCCTCTCATGCTCAAGGAACTTCATTTTTAGATAGAAATGACTTATCTAGTCAAGATAGAGAATCTTATGAAATAGGAATAGATAATTTAAATAATACTTTTGTTGGTTGTTGGACAAATCATATCCAACCACTACATAGTAGAGGAGAAGTTCCAAGAGATGTTTTAACATATTTAATTTCAGTTCAAGAGGGACTCAGAACTGAAAGATTCCCCTCTTATGATGAGAGTGAGTCATTTAGAAATTTTGCTAATAGTTTACCAAGTACTAATGAAAGTGCTAGAAATTCATGCAGTAGAATTCCTGATACAATAAATGGAGTAATTGTTCCAAGACAAATAAAATATGGACATATAAATTATCCTAATTGTCATAGTACTCTTAGATGCTCTTATGAGTCTAGTGATAATCAACAGAATTAATTTATAGAATTAATACTCAATTTTTTATCTCTTCTTAATTACTACGTAAATTATTAAAATCTATCTTTCTAAATATTTATAAATATGAATTTGCAAAAAATATTTTTGTTATTTATTTTGAGTATTATAATTTTATTCTCAAATATTTCTTTTTCTCAAAATTTAACATTTGAATTTGATTTAAAGCTCATAGAAGGAGGTTGTGCAGGATATGAAAATTCACTTGTTCAATTATATTACTCAAATGGAAATCTTGTAAATAATTCTGATTTTCTAGTTCAAATTTATGATGGCCCACTTCAATCAATGGGATTATTACTAGAATTTGAAGTTAGTAACGAATCTCAACTAGTACCTTTTGAAAAAGCACTTGGACATAGATACGATATTATAGTTCCAAATGACAATCATACTTACCTTGGAACAACTGGTAAAATTGATATTGTTGATTGTGGTTTTACTACATTTGAACCACTATTTTCATATCAATCAATTCTTCAAATTACTACTACTTCTGACGCTGGTTCTGAGATAGTCTCCAATGTTGAAATAGAGGAATTTGAATTTGAAAATGATTTAGAAATTAAATTTTTTCAAATTAATACTCAATCATTTAGACAAAGAGATCAAATTTCATTTTTATCAAATAATAACATGTGGATTTCAACAGACTCAGAAAATTGGGAAGAAATTCTCAATAATCACACAATTGCTAACATTAATACTCAATCTCCTTTAATTCTTGCACTTGAAACAAATCAAAGAATTCAAACTCAAATTATTAACAACAATAATGAAAATAATTATAACAATAATGAAAGTATTATTGGAGATAATGAAACTTCAATTCAAACACCTCTAAGACCAGGTAGAGAAAATACTCAACCAGTTCAAAGTTCTCAAACTTCTGTATTTTCAATTCAAAGTTCTAATAATTCATTACTATTTACTTTAGCAATAGTAATATTAATTTTAGGAGGAATTTTTATATTAATATTTTTAAAAGGTTCTAAAAAAAGTAGTTCTGACTATGACTACTCCAATAATAACCATGTAGAACTAAACACCCACCAAATTCCTAGTTTAATGGAGAGTAGAATTATTACATATATTGAAATGTATAAAGAACATTATTCAACTGAAGAAATCATTAAACAACTCATTTCTAACGGATTTGATAGGGAAACAATCGTACAAGTAATTCAAACATATGTTGAAAAGCAAAAAGCTCAAAAATAAAGAATTTATTAATTTATTATAACTTTAATTTATTATAATCCAAATTATTCAAACTCCTCTTTAACTCTCATCTCCCTTTTTTTTTTATTATAACTCACCACATAATTATGGACTGAATTCCTAATATGCCTTATAAATTTCATCATCTCTGAATTTTTGTCAAATTTTAAAGAAATATTACTAAGTATTGTAAATATTTCTTCTTCTTGTTTTGCAAGTGATATAAGGGGAATATTTTTAGCATCTCCTCCTACATTTTCAAGAGCTTCTTGAGCCATATGCAACTGTCCAAGTCCTCCATCAATAATAATTAAATTTGGAAAATCTTCTTTTCTCTCTTTAATTCCATAGTATCTCCTATATACACATTCTTTCATTGCTAAAAAATCGTCTTGTTTTTTATGAAGTGATTTAATTTCAAATTTTCTATATCCTGACTTATTTTCAATTCCATCCACAAATTGAACCATTCCTCCTACTGTATAATCATAAGACAAATTTGACATATCAAAACACTCAATTACTCGCGGAAGTTTAGGTAAATGTAGAGCATCTTGGATTTGCTCAAGAATTGTTTTATTTTTAACTCTATATTCTAAATTTTTATATGCTAATTCCATTAACTTTCTCTTCTCTCCTTTTTTAGGATGAACAATATGTAACTTTTTTTGATGTAGTGAATATAATGATTCTTGAAGTTCTTCAATTTCTTCTATTGATGCAAAATTCTCTTCAATTAATAATTCATAAGGAGGAAATCTTGAAGTATAATATTTTTCAAGCCACTCTGCAACTGTGTGATACTCTTGTAAAATAAATTCTTCTTTTTTTAGAATTGAACCTTTTGTTAAATGAATCATTACTACTTGTGTTGTTTTATTTAGAAGTTGCTCAAATACTACAACATCTTGATTATATTCTTTTAAAGTATCTACTTTTTGCTCCTCTTCTTCAATATTATTTAAAATTTCTAACAATTCTTTGTATTCTTTTGCTTTTTCAAATTCTAGATTTTTTGCAAATATAAGCATTTGAGTTGTAAGTTCTCGTCTTAATCTTGGTATATTTCTATATTTTAAAAAATATTGAGCTTCTTTTATTTGACTTTGATACCATAATATATCAATTTCTTCAAGAGTTTTTGCAGGTGCTTTTTCAATTTCAAAATTAATATGAGATTTAGAAGAATATGTTTTAGGTGTAATAAGTTTAAAATATTTAACACAAAAGTCAATGAGTTTTATTCTCAAATAACTATTTGCATAAGGTCCAAAATATATTCCTTTTAAATGAGTTTTTCTTGTAGATGAAATAGTTGGAACTTGAGAATTTGAAAAAAAAATATAAGCATATGTTTTATCATCTTTTAAATGAATATTATATTTAGGTTTATATTTTTTAATAAGTCTATTTTCAAGTAATAATGCTTCAAGTTCATTATGTACAATAATTGTCTCAACTCTTACAATATGTTGAAGAAGAATTCGTGTTTTTGGGTGTTCTTGAGCTTGAGTTGTAAAATAAGATGACACTCTTTTTTTCAAATTTTTAGCCTTTCCTACATAAATAATATCTCCTTTTAAGTTAAAATATTGATAAACACCTGGTTCTTTAGGAAGAGTATCAAGATTAAGAGGAGATGATATTTTCATACATAATTTAGTAAGGAGGAGTATTTAAATGTTAAGATTTATAAAAATCAAAAACATCTCTAATTTACAGATCATATAAATAATAAGTTTTATTAAAAAAAATTAACTAATCAATTAAAAATATTAAATAAATCGCCATAAGTACATAAATAAAAGAATGGAAACAACATTTGAACATGATGAAAAAATAGCAAATATAACTTTTGCAAAAGTTTATCCTCTCTATATAAGTAAAATTGAAAAGAAAGGAAGAACAAAAATAGAATTAAATAAAGTAATTACTTGGCTGACTAATTTTGATGAAAAAGAAATAAAACAACTTATTGATGAACAAGTAACTTTTGAAATATTTTTTCAAAGAGCAAAACTAAATTCAAATGCTAAATTAATAACAGGAATAATTTGCGGATATCGTGTAGAAGAAATAAAAAATTCATTAACTCAAAAAGTAAGATATTTAGATAAACTTGTTGATGAATTAGCAAAAGGAAAAGCAATAGATAAAATATTAAGAAAAGAGTAAGTATTCTATTTTAGCTATAGATAATTAATTTCTCACACTAGTTTAATTTATATAATAGTTTAATGAAATTATCTCTTACGAATTAAGTTTTTATTAAAAAAAATGCACGAACCGGGATTCGAACCCAGATCACCGGCTTGGAAGGCCGGGATACTAGCCGTTGTACTATTCGTGCTTGTGAATACTAATAATAATTTTAAACTCTTTATAAATATTTCTCTTAAGCATTGATTAAATGCATTCTTTAAAAATAAACTAAGTATAGTAGTATTTATAAAGCCCAATTAGTTTGTTTTTAATAGCAAAATATCGTTTCTTAGACAATAAGTCGAGATAAGGATACATTTGCTTATGTAAATATGCAATAGTATACCAGTTAAAAATGGCAAGATACGAAACACTTGGTTAATTTTCAATCAAGTCGTTCTTGTATCACATTTTAATAATGGTTTTTATTAAAACACATTAAAAATGGCAAGAATACACGCAAGAGTTAAAGGAAAATCAGGGTCAACTAAACCAATGACACCAGATTTATCATTTGTTAGCCTAAAAGCTAAAGAAGTTGAAGCCCTAATTGTAAAATTAGTAAAAGAAGACAATAAAAGTTCTTCAGAAATTGGAATTATTTTAAGAGATACTCACGCAATTCCTAGTGTAAAAGCAGTATGTGGTAAAAGTATTGGAACAATTTTAAAAGAACACAATTTAGAAAAAACAATTCCTGAAGATTTACAAGCATTAGTTGAAAAAGTATTTTCACTTAAAAAACACTTAAGTAACAATAAAAAAGATACTCACAACAGAAGAAGTCTCTTACTAATTGAATCAAAAATTAGAAGACTTACTAAATACTACAAATCAAAAGGAAGAATTGCACAAAACTGGAGGTATGATTAATTAAAAAATGGCAAAAGTTGTAGTTAAACAAAAAATTAAAAAAATTAAAAGAAAATTCCCTATTGAATTTATTGCTCCAGAAATTTTTAATTCAAAAGTAATTGGACAAGCTAATGTTAGTGATTTAAATAAAACAGTTGGAAAAACTATTAAAATTAATATGATGTATGTAGCTGATAGTGTTAAATTTCAAAATATTAGACTTACGTTTAAAGTTATGGAAGTTGATTCTGGAAAAGGTAAAACTGAAGTTTCAAATTATGAACAAGTTCCATACTTTTTATCTAGATTTATTAAAAAAGATTCAGATTTAGTTGAAGTAAACGAATATGTTACAACTAAAGACAATAAAGAAGTATTGGTAAAATTATTTATTGTAACAAAACATAATGAATCTCAACTTGTACTTAGAGAAATTAGAGCACAAGCAAGAGACTTAGTTAAAAAAGAAGCAATTGATATGACTTATAATGATTTCATTTCAAATATTGTATATAGTAAAATTCAACAAAAAATTAGAAATGAATTAAAAAAAATTACACCAGTTAAAGTATTTGAATTCAAAAAGACTGAATTAATTATGAAATCTGAGGAGTAAATAACATAGGTTTAATATATAAAAAAATGGAAATTTCGTCAATTGAACACAAAAAAAATGAATTACAAATTAAAGTTTCTTCAAATGAAGAATCTATATTTATGCTTTTAAAAGGTTATTTAGAAGAAAACTCAGATGTTGATATTGTAGGTGTTACAAAAGAACACCACCTTATTGATGAAACTGAATTTTATTTAAGAGTTGATGAGAAAAAAGATGCAAAAGAAGTATTTACAAAAGCACTTTCATCAATTAAAAAAGAACTGGAGAGTTTAAAACTCAAATAATGAGGTAAAATAAAGAAAAATGGCAATTATTGGATTTAATTTCACAAGTATTGATGGGTTTAAAAATTTAGACCAAAAAGTAGTAAGTGGTGGATTGGAAGTAAATCATAGTATTTCCTTTGCAAATGTAGTTAAAATTCCTCTTTCAATGAATAATACTCAAAGTGATGTGTTAAGAGTTGAATTTGAATTCTCAATTAAGTATCAAGAAGTTGGAACAATTACACTTAAAGGAGATGCTCTATATACAGATACTCCTGAAATTTTAGAGGAGAGTATGAAAGCATTTCAAGCTGATAAAAAATTACCTGAAATGGTTGATTTAACGATTAGAAAATTTGTATATAACAAATGTTTAATGCAATCAATGAATTTATCAGATTTATTAAATTTACCAGCACCAATTCCTCTTCCTAAATTTGAGAAGAAAAAAGCTGAATAAACTCATAAAATATAATTTTTTCAAAATTAATTTTAGTTTTAATTTCTAAAAATATATAAAAAAAATTGTCAAATAAATTTTGTTCATACATGGAGATACTAAAAGTATTTTTAAAACGCAATGTTTATATTTAATATATATGACAAAAGTATGTTGGTATTTTCAAGTTCATCAACCAATGAGACTTAGAAATTATAAAATTTTTGATATTGGGCATAATCAAGACTATTTTAATGACTCATTAAATAGAGATATTTTTAGAAAAGTTTCTTATAATTGTTACCTTCCTATGAATCAATTATTATTAAAACTTCTAAAACAACATAAAGAACTTAAAATTTCGTTCTCAATTTCTGGAATTGCTATTGAACAAATGGAAAAATACTTTCCTGAAGTACTAGATTCATTTAAAGAATTAGTTCAAACTGGAAAAGTTGAATTACTCTGTGAAACATATTATCATTCTTTGAGTTCATTATATTCAAAAGATGAATTTTATGAACAAATTTCTCAACATAAAAAAATAATTAAACACCATTTTGGAATTGAACCCGAAGTATTTAGAAATACTGAATTAATTTATTCAAACGATATTGCTCAAATGATTAGTGAGTTAGGTTTTAAAGCAATGCTCCTTGAAGGTTGGGGACCTGCTCTTAATTTTAAAAGTCCAAATTATATTTATTCAAATTCAACTAATTCATTAAAATTACTTGCTAAAAATTATTCTCTCTCAGATGATATTGCATTTAGATTTTCAAATACTTCTTGGGAAGAATGGCCATTAACACCTGATAAATATACAAATTGGATTTCAAAAAGTTTAGAATATGGAGATGTTGTAAATTTATTTATGGATTATGAAACATTTGGAGAACATCATTTAACAAGTACAGGAATTTTTGAATTTATGGAACATTTACCACAACTATTATTAAATCAAGAGAATATTTCATTTACAACTCCAAGTAGTATTATTAATGAAATTGAAAACAAACAAATTGAAATTAAAGATATAATTAATGTTAAAGAACCAATATCCTGGGCTGATACAAATAGAGATTTAAAGTCCTGGACAGGCAATATTATGCAAGAAGAAGCTCTAAAAGATGTGTTTGAGCTAGAAAAAGATGTAAAAAAATACGGTACATTAAAAGAACTTCAAGAATGGAAAAAACTTACAACTTCAGATCATTTCTACTACATGGGAACTCACTTATTTGAAGATGAAAAAATAATTCACTCCTACTTTTCATGCTATGAATCTCCATATGAAGCATATATATTTTTTAAAAATGTATTAAAAGACTTAAAACAAATAATTAGAGTAAGAAAACAACAACAAGAGTTATTGCGTAACCAAGATATAACAAAACTTCAAAACGAAGTTTAAATGTTTGTTTTGATGAAGTATTAAACGTCATATTAAAAAATTCTAGTATTGCAATTAATGTAATTAAAATTGGATTTATAAATAATGAGATATACATTAAAAGATAAGTAAATCCTCTTCTATAATAATATTTATCTAAATGGTAAAATCCAAATTCACTAATAATAAAAAATAGTATTAATAATATTAAAAAAAAATATGTTGATAATATAAATGAAATAATTGTTGCAACTAATAATGTTGAGTATCTTGCAATTGATTTAAAGTGTTTTGAGAACTCTTTTTCATCATCACACATCTTTGTCAACAAAATTGATGAAAATACAAAAAGAGGAGCTAGGAGTCCAATAAATAAAGTTAAAATTATTTCAGTTTCCATTTTAATATTTTTTAGATAGAAATATTAAACATATTAAATATTTAAATATTATTCACTTAAAATTTAAAACTAAAATTATAATTTATAAATTAAAAATATAGAAAATTAAAAATATTAATTAATTGTTATCCTTCTAATTCAACATCAAATGCTCTAAACTCTGATTCCATAAATATACTCATTACATTGTAATCAATTAATTCTGGAATTGGATAATTTCCAACAATAGTTAGAGGAAGTGAAGTTACTCCATAATTTCTTAAAAATTGGTATGTTCCTTCAACATATGATGTTGCTTCTTGTGATACCATACACTCTTCAAACTCTTGAACATCTAATTCTAAAATTTCTTGAGCAATAGAACTTACGTTTTGAGAAGTTAACATTGTACTTCCGTTGTGAATATCTACTAACTCAATATGCATTGGAACAAATAATCCTTGTTGATTAGAACAATAAATTGCTCTGTGTGCAATTTCTGAATTCTCACTCACTGGAGCTGGGACAAATCTTAAATTAAATGTTACATCTTCAAAAGGATTTTCAACTCCTAATAATGCAACTAATAGTTGAGGAATTGGAGCAGTATAATTTTGATCAATTAATTCTAAATTAATAAAATTATTAACTTCATTCTCATCTCCATTCATAACTTGACATCTCACACAATTATAATCATAAATAAATGTAATTGGAACTCCTTGTAAATTTCCAAATGTGATTGAATCTTGAGGAATTTGAACATCTGAATTTAAATATTTAATTGGTGTAATTTGAGGATTTAAAACATAAAAATCTCCTCCTTGAACTTGAATAAATAAACTTCTAAATTCTTCTTCTTGAAATAACTCTAAATTCTCAATTGAAGTTGGTAACAAAAATAATGGTGTAAAATCAAAATTAAGTCCATTTTGAAATAAAACTTCTTTAATTTGATTTGCTAAATCAGATGAGTACTCAACTCCTCTAAATTCAAATTGCTCTTCAAGTCCAATTGAGAGTAATACCTCTTCTAAGTCTGCTCTTGTTTCATTTATTTGACAAAATTCACAATTAGCATTTTCAATAGATATAATTTCAAATACTTGAGAATTATTTGTAAATAATTCTAATTGAGTAGAATCACTTACATTATTAACTATTGTATTATTTATATCTTGATTAGATTCATTCCCAGTTATTCCATTAGTAGAAGAATCTCCTCTGTCATTACCAATAAAATTCACTGCAAGAATAATTAATAGTAGTATAAATAATACTGCAAGTACTACTAATACAATTTTTAATACCCAAAGTAACCAAATTTTACCAAGTTCTGAAGAAGTACTTGAAGTATTCATAGTATCAACTCTATTTGCTACAACATCCTCTTGAGGTCTTGAAGCTTTTGACTTTTTCTTTGAAGATGATTCTTTCTTACTATTTGAATTAGGATCATAATTAACCCTATTTTTTTCCCTAATTGGCTCTCTAATTTTTCTATTCTCCATAGTATAAAAAACCTTAAATGTTTATCATTTATAAGTTTTTGTATCTTTAAAGTGATAAAAATAAAATTTGACTATTAAAAATAAATATAAGCTTATTTACTACTAAGATTGTGTTTAATACTGTTTTAAGTTTTTTTCTTCCATTTCAATAAACTTACTTTTTTCACTTTTATGATATTTAATTAATAATTCTCCTATAACATGATACGTAAATTGTTTAATCCTCCTCTCAATTGCAAACGAGTATTTAGATGTTTTAATCTTAAATTTAAATGAAACTTCTTTACTTGAAATTTCGATATATTCAAGCACAATAGGATTTTCGTCTTTTTTAGAGAGCAGTTCTTCATATTCTTTTTGTAATTTTTTTTTTACTTCTTTTTCAATACTTTTAATTAAGGGCATTTCATCTCTTAACAATGAAAGTTCTATCTCAATTTGTTTTAAACTCTCTCTTGAAAAATTTACGATCTCTTTTGTTTGAATTGTAGAATTAGGAATATATACATAATCTCCAGAATCATTTTTCATCTCAATAGTTTGAAATGAAATGTCAGTAATTACTCCTCTTACTCCATTAATTTCAACATATTGTTTCAAATTAAATTTATCTGAGAAAAATAAATACATTCCATTGAGCATATTTGAGATAAAATCTTTAAATAAAATTGCCATTGCAACTCCCACTAGTGCCATTGAGGTAAAAAATGTAGAAAAATCAATTTGCAAAATATTTAAAGATACAAAAAATATAATAATTACTTTAATTACATTAAAAATATGTTTCATACCAACAATAAATAAATCCTCTAAATCAAAAGGCAAATTTTTTGCTCTTAAATATAAATAAATTAATGTTCTTGATACAATTCTAAATACGTTTTGAATAATTACAGCAATTATAAAGATTTTTAAAAATGAACTTACATAAAACTCTAATTCTAAATTATTTACAATTTGATATGCTAAAAAAAATATAATTATAAGTAAAAGTCTTTTTAAAACTCTTTGAAAGTAATCAGAATTTAATCTGTAATCATATGCCATTTAAAATAATGGTAACTAATTGAATTCATAAAGATTTGTTATTATTTAAATGTTAATATTTGTAAATACTAGAGTAGATTAAAAAATCTCTCAAATCCTCCTGCAACATCTTGAGTAAATATTGTTGAAATAATATATAAAATAATAACAAGTGTAACTCCAATTATTATAAATTTTATAATTGTTGCAATTTCAAGTTCTGCCTTATTAAAATGTATATTTCTTATTTTCATTTTTTATCTTAACTATCAATTATAACTATATAATATATTGATAAAATTCTCCTCTTTTAATTTGTTTTTTAAACTTGTGAGTAATTGAATCTTGTGTTGAGAGTATTACTTGTGGTGTTATTAAAGTAAATACTGTGTGACTTTTTCTTCCAATTTCAAATAATTCTTGAATTACTTTCATAGATAATGACTCTTTTAATTCATACTCATCATTACATTCTTTAATTTCTAGTTGTTTAATTTGTAATGTATGAAGTTCAAGAATACTTTTTTCAAATTGCTCAATTGTTTTCTTTTGTTCTTTCCATTCTTTAAAAAATTTAGCAGCAGTTGTTGAAGTTGATTTCCAATCAACAGTAAACTCTTTTGCTGTGTGTTGAAGTTCTCTTTGTTGATCTTGAATAAATTCATATGCAAATTCACTAACTTTATATTCAACTCTAATTACTCCATCTTGAAGTTTTGAAGTTGATACTATTTTAAATAATCCAATATCTTTTGAATTTCCAACATGAAGTCCTCCACACGCTTCAATATCATATTCTCCAACATGCACTATTCTAAGTACTCTTTGTGGAATTGCACCTCCTTGATAAAGTCTAAATCCATATTTTTGCTCAGCTGTAGTTCTCTCAAGTTCTTCAATAAATACATCTTGAGCTTTTATGATTAATTTTTGGACTTTTTTCTCTATTTGAAAAATTTCTTCTTGTGTGAGTTGCTTATAATGTGTAATGTCTAAACTTCCAATTTCTTCTTTTAAATTTGAACCGTGTTGCCATATATGATTTCCTAATACTTCTTTTGCTGCATAATTGAGTAAATGTGTTGCAGTGTGAAGTTTTTGAAGATTCTCTCTTCTTTGCTTATTAACTGAAATTGTGACCATTATCTATATTATTTTAAATAACAAGAATTTATAAAATATTGCTTTTTATTATATCTATGACTCAAAAATTACTCTCTTCAAAAGAATTTGAAGAACACTATCCTGGATGTTTTGAAATATATAATTATTTGATACTTAAAAGAGGGGATGGAATTGTAAAACATTTAGAAACTCATATGACTCGTTTTATTAAAAGAAATTCAAAATTTGTAAAAGAAATTGAAGAATTATTTAAAGAGTATAAAGAAAAAGACTCAATGCATCATTTTTTTAGAAGTAAAGTTGTAAGAACTTCAATTAAAGAATTACAAAAAGAGTTACATACTACGTATTCACAATTTCAATCATCTCAAGATAGCAAAAAAGAACAATTATTTGAACATAGTGAGTCTATTAGTGATTTATTACTAATTCATAAATCAACACAAGAGAGAGTTGAATCTTATGATGAAATTTATTCTTATTTATGCTCAGGTGTGGTGTCATCTTTGGAAAAATCTTCTCTTACTATTTTAGATATTGGATGTGGAATGAATCCTCTAAGCATTCAAATATTTATTGAGCAGTTTAAGAGTTCTAATGTTAAGTGGATTGGATGTGATGTTCATCAAGAGGATATGAACTACATTTCTAAATGTTATGAAAAATTTAAATTTGAAGGAGAATTTTTTTCTTGTGATTTAACAAGAGAAGATGAAAGGGAGAAAATTAATACTAAAAATGTTGATATTCTCTTTGCGTTTAAAGTTTTAGATAGTTTAGAACATATTCAAAGAAATATTTCATTTGATATTTTAAAAGAATTGAATTATAAAATTGGAGTTATCTCTTTTGCAACATTCTCACTTGGAAGAAGAAAGAGAATTCCAATTACTAAACGAGCTTGGATATTGAAATTTTTAGAGCGTGAGAAATGGACATATTCAATTTATGAAACTGATAATGAAGCATATATTGTGTATAAGAAGAAGTAGAACTTTTTAAAATTTAAATTTCTAATTGTTGTAATTCTCTTTCAAGTTTAAGTAATTCTTCTTGTGAATTTGTTCTTAAATGTTGATTTAATAAAAATTAATGTGAATACTCTATTTAATATAAAATATTCTAAAACTAAAAGAAGGAAATTATATAACAATTTTAACAAATACATACTTACTCTAAATAAAAAAATTATTGAAGAAGAATAACTACACTCTACAACCCATGACGTAATAATGGCTCACTTTGTAAAATTTGCCCTTGATGAAATCTCACTGGAAGTTCAGCTTCTCTTTGCATACCTCTTGTTGTATACTCATATCTAAACAAATCAATAATCACATTTGGATTAAACGCATATAACACTCCAACTAAATCATCATACAATGTTGCATCATCAAAATTACTAGATTTAGAAAAAGAAGTAGCAGTTACAATTTGATTTTTTTCATTTCCAATAAATACGCAACCAGAACAAATAAACGTAGTTGTATAACTCAAAGGTTCTAAACCTTTTTCAAGTTGAACAGAACTATCTAAATCTCCACAAATTGTCTCAAATACTAGTCTATTCTCAAGACCTGTTTTTCTAGGAACATCAATAAATGGTGAAATTAAATTTGAAAAAGGAACAAGAAGATTATCAGTGAATAATGAATATTTTGAAAATAAATCTCTATTTAAAATTTCAAGACTTTTTGAATCTTTTGATAAGTAAAATTTAAATGTTTCTAACATCAAATCCAAATCAGGTCTATCTTCATTATCTGCCATATATTAACATATCTATTACAATTTTTAAAATTTTCTCCTAGACAACTTCTATTATCATTAAAAAATATAAACTTATACATAAAATTGTTAAACGACTAAATTGATAATATATCAAAATAATGTTTTTAAGATTATTATTTTACTCTATTATATCTGCTTCATATTTTTTTTATCACCATACTCCTCTCTATAAGCCTCTAGAAATAAAATAAAAAATGCAAATAGAAGTGGCCCTAAAACTAACCCTAACATTCCAAATAACGAAATTCCTGCAAATACTCCTACTAATACAAACAAAGGATGAAGCTTAAAATACCTATTTACTAACTTAGGTCTAATAAAATTATCAATTTGAGAAACCAACAAAGCTCCCCATAATAACACAAATATACCCATCCCCACATTTCCATTTATTATTAAATAAATACCAATTGGAAGCCACACCATAAACGCTCCAACAACTGGAATTAGCGATAAAATAATAGTTACAATTCCCCAAAAAAAAGCACCATGAACTCCTGCAATTACAAAAGAAATAGTAGCAAGTAATCCTTGTATGATTGCTGTTAATACTTGACCAATTAGCAACGCTTTTATCGCAAATCCACTTTGTGACACTAATTTTTCAGATCTTTTAAGAGAAAAAGGAATAAATGTATACGCTGTTTTTAGTGCTGATTCTTTTTGAGTTAATGCATAAAATAAAACAAAGAAAAAAATAAATAATGAGACTAAAAATGTAGTTGTAATCGATACAAATATTTGAGAATAGTTTTGTAAATTTTCAATAAATGAATCTCTTAAAAATCCAAAAGTATCAGTAAGTGAAACTTCAATTCCAAATGAATCATTTAACCAATCTTCTATGTCTGCTACATTCTCTAAACCAATTCTAATATCACTAACCTGATTATACACAACTCCTGCAACTAAAGCTAGAGGAATAATTACAAGCAAAAAAATTGAAATTAATGTAATTGCTGCAGGCAGTGTTTCACCTCCTATTTTTTGTTGAATTTTCAAATAAAATGGATACATCAAATATGCTAAAACAACTGCAAGAATAATTGGAGCAAAATATGGAAGCAACATATATAGTAAAAATAACCCCGAAGTAATTAAAAGAACTAAAGCGAATATTTTTCTAAATTTTTCATCAAACATAGTTAAAATAGACTATAGAGATTTATAAACTCTACTATAACTATTAGTTTTAGAAAAAAAATATTTTTAAATTACTTATTTCCTCTTCAAAATATCAGTAAAATCAGTTGGGAAAAAAATAAATTTCTGTGAAGGATCTGATGCTATATCATTAATTGTATGTAAAGCCCTTAACTGCATTCCACCAGGATGTTTTGCCAAAGTCTCAGCTGCCATTGCTAAATTTTTTGAAGCAGTAACTTCACCTTCAGATTTAATAATAATTCCTCTCTTCTCCCTCTCAGCTTCTGCTTCTCTTGCCATCATCCTTTGTAAACTCTCTGGGAGTTCAATATGCTTTAACTCAACTCTCTCAACAGTTAAACCCCATTTATCTGAAGCCTTGTCAATAATTGATTTAATTTTATCTGAAATTGAATCTCTATTTGCAAGTAATTCATCAAGTGAAACTTCTCCTACAACATCTCTCATAGTAGTTTGTGCAAGCTGAGAAATTGCATAATAATAATCCTCAACACCTAAAATTGCTTTTTCAACATTATAGACAAAATAATATGTTACAGCATCCACATTTACAGACACTTTATCTCTTGTAATACAATCTTGTTTTGGAACATCAACTGTCTTAATTCTAATATCAACTCGTTCAAATGTTTGAATAACTGGAATTACAACATGTAATCCAGGTCCCATCATAGAAGTAAATTTTCCAAGTGTAAACTTCATTCCTTTTTCATATTGCATAATTACCCTCAGTCCAGCTAGAACTAAAATAATTAAAGCAATAGATATAATACTTATAACAGTTACCACAACCATACAAAATTAATAAAACAATAATATTTAAATATTTGGAATTTTAAAAGAAAGTTAAAAAAAATCTATAATTTAAAAAATAATACAAAAATTGAATTTAACTAAATTCAATATCTGCACTTTGTTGTAATTCTTGAATTCTTTGATTAATTACTTCTTGTTGAAATTCTGATTCAATTAATTGAACTATTTCTTGTTCAACTTCTTCAAGTGGAGGTAATTCATCTCCCATCTGTAAACGAGCTTGTTCATAATACGCTTGAACATCTTCTTGTGTCACTTCAAACTCTTGCTCTTCAAGTAATGTATCAATATATGCTTGAACTGCTAAACTCTCTTTAATTTGTTGAAATTCTTGATTAAATGAAAGACCTTGAGATTCAATTTGTTCTCTATATTCATCAAGACTTGAACCTTGCATTGCAAGTTGAGCCTCAATTACTTGTTCAGCCTCTTCATCACTTACTTCAATTCCTGAACTTTGAACTTCTTGAAGCAATAATCTCTCACCAATTACTTGATTTAAAGCTTGATCTTCACTAATTTGTTGTCCTTGCATCATCATAGTTTGTTGAAATCCTACTACATCTTGCACTAAAATTTCATCTCCATTAACTCTTGCAACAACTTCACCTAAATCTAATTGGTCTTGTTGATTATTATCAATTTGAGTAGTATCTTCAATATTACTACTTACTGTATCAGCTGGATTTTCAACTTCTTCATTATTCTGGATTGTTTCAATTGGATCTTGAGGAGCAGAACATCCTGCAACTAAGACCACGAAAAACAATGAAAAAAATACTACTAGTTTTTGTTGTATTTTCATTGTACCACAAAACCTATAACTCCACTTTTATAAGTTTTTTTCACGATAGTATGAAAATGCTAAAAAGTAATTATCAAAAAAGAAGTTTTCTCTAAATATATTATTTCTAACTAAAACAATATTCTAAAGAACTTCTTATTTTATCATTTAAAATTCCTCTCTCTTCCAAATCTTCACATAATTTATCATCTTGTAAAAATAAATGTAAATATACTAAATCCTCTTTTCGTGTTTTTTTATACGACCTGTGAATTAACCCAGCAAATTCTTCAACTGGTGTCATTTCCTCCTCTTTATCTTTTTGTAACTTAGTTCTATTCTTTAAACTTAGTACTTTACTCCCAAAAATCCAACTCTTAAGCAGTCTTTGGTTTTGTTCAATTTTAGTAATTGTAGTTGAATTATCTTGAGCGTGAGTATTAATAGCATATGAAGAATAAAAATAAATATAAACTAAATATCTCCAATACTGCCACTTGTAAATTCTCCTCTTATACACATCAGCTTTTGAGAGTTCTAAAAATGCTTTAAGTCTCACATTTGGATTTAATTGAATAATATTCTCCTCTAAATACAAAATAATATCATCAATTAATACATCTTGATACGAACTTTTCTCAAGAGCCTCTTTAGCAGATTTAGAATTGAAAATATCAAAAACTAACTCTTCAATTTTAGCCTTATATGAACGCTTCTCAAACACATCACTTGGTTTAAACTCATTATTAATTGAACTATGAGCTTGAATATCGTTAATAAATCCACGAATATCACTTGATTTATGGTATTCAATAAAATTTTTAAGCACTTCTTCATCATATGTAATTCCTTCTTTTTCAAAAATTCTCTTAGCAATACTTACATGTAACTCTTTAGTATGTTCTTCAAAATCAATAATAGATGCAACTTTTTTAAGTGCTTTTACTTGATTAGATTCCTTTTTATTTGCAGTAAATACAAATTTAAATTTAGAAGTTTTCATCATTGAAATTATCTCATTTACACCTCCTCTATCATATGTTCCTGAAATACCATCAGCTTCATCAATTAAAATTAATTTTTCTTGATTAAATAGAGATTTAGAACGTAAAATTTCACTTAAAAATTCAATAATTGATTTTTTAGAACGCACATCACTTGCATTTAATTCAACTATTTCCAAATTATAATATTTAGCATATGCATTTAAAGTAGAAGTTTTTCCACATCCTGGACTTCCTACTAGTAAAATACTTTTTTTAGTATCTTTTGATTTAAAAAATTCATCAATTTTTTTAATAGCACTAGTTTTAGGAAGAGAAGTAATATCTTCGAGTTGATATTTTATAAACCATGGTAAAAATCTCTCAATATGTTCATGTTTATGAGTTTGTTTCAATTCACCCATATCAATTGACAAATCAGAGTTAATAATTTCAGCAGGTGCTTGTTCCTTTTTCACATCTACACCAAAAGAAAATAAATCCATAATTAATTTTAGTTAACTATTTTTTATAAATTGTTGTATTATTGTAATTTAGCACAGGCCTTCATCTTGAATTGTCCAGTTCAATTCATTAATAAGTCTGTTATGTGACTCTTGATCTGTAAAACATAAACCTTTTGCACCAATAATAATGTCTTGAAAACCTATTTTAGACCAAGAACTTAACATTGAGTTATAATTTTCAATACTAATATTTGAATTATCAAACATTCTAGAAGCTCCTCGATAATTAAAGCTTCTTCCCTCACCTTGTAAACTCGACAAATCCCAATTACTTAAATCTTGATTAAATGAACTTCTATAAACTATAAAATTATTAATAGGATGTGAAAACATTCCAATCATACTATTAACATTACTAACATTCCAATTACTAATATCTTGATTAAAAGAGCTTGCACTTAGAAACATACTTTCCATATTTCTAACGTTACTAACATCCCAATTACTAATGTCTTGATTAAAATATCTTGCATTTATAAACATACTTTCCATATTTCTAACGTTACTAACATCCCAATTACTTAAATCTTGATTAAAATGTCTTACATTTCTAAACATATAACTCATATCTTCAACGTTGCCAACGTTCCAATTACTAATATCTTGATCAAGTTCTTCTAAATAGGAAAACATACTTTGCATATTTTTTACATTGCTAACATTCCAAGAGTTTAAAGTACTCTTAAATGAATGAGCATTCATAAACATATTTCTCATATTAGTAACATTGCTCACTTCCCAACTATTGATATCACCATTAAAAGAAGAAGCACTTCTAAACATACTCTCCATGTTTTTCACATTACTCACATCCCAATTACTAATGTTCTGATTAAATGTATTAGCGTAACTAAACATACTTTGCATTACAGTAACATTGCTCACATCCCAATTACTAATGTCCTGATTAAAAGAGCTTGCACTAAAAAACATACTCCTCATATTTTTTACATTTTTTACATCCCAATGACCAATATCAGTATTAAAGTTATTAGCTCCATTAAAAATAAAAGCCATAGTTGTGACATTTCTTGTATCCCAATATCCAATTTCTGAATTAAAGTTTGAATTTTGAAATAAAGAACTCATATCAGTTATTTGTCCTGTAAATATATTATGAATTGAATCTGAAAATGTGAAGTTAATTCCATATGCTTCTATTTGTCTATCAACTCCATAATTAATTTCAGTAGCATTTAATAACATTTTTTTATCGACAATTAACATTCCTTTACATATTCCTCTTTCTCCTATAGTTCCAATATTTTCTAAATTAAAGCATTCATCATTATCTTCAATTAGGGTAAATTCATTACTATCTTCCTTAACTTCATTAGAGCATCCAGAAAGTATAATTAATAACGATAATCCAATTAAATAAAAAAAATTATTTTTTTTCAATAAATCCATAATATTTACATTGAACACTTTGAGTTTATAAAATTATTTTTTTATTTTAGTCAAGCATTTATATAAATTGTTGTATTATTAAGAAGAAGAAAATTAAGCTTTTGTCACAAAATATAACTATAAAAATATATAAAAAAAGTTCGTATAATATTTTTATATGAGTTCAATTTCAAAAAGTATTAATCCTCTTATTATATCTCAAAATAAAGAATTAATAACAGAATTAAAACTAAGAGGATTTTCTAAACATACTCAAAAAATGTATTCACTATATTTTAAGCAGTTTTTAGAATTTTGTGAAGAAGAAGGAACTCAAATAAATTCTATCTCACAAGAAGATGTTAAACTTTATTTAGCTCATAAATTAGAGCAAGGTATTAATCCAAGAACCATTGGTTTAATTAAAGCAGCTCTTCTTTTCTATTTCAATGAACTTAAAAAATTAAATTTTGAAATTAAAACACCAAAATTTCAACGAAAAACTCCTCAAGTTCTTACAAAAGAAGAACTCAGAGAACTATTTTCAAAAATTACAAATACTAAACATAAACTTATGCTCCAACTGTATTACGCAGCTGGACTTAGACTTAGTGAAGTAATTAATTTAAAGATGAAAGATATCGGATTTAATGATAAAACAATATGGGTTCGTGATGGTAAAGGAGGAAAAGATAGAATGAGTATTTTACCTCAATTTTTAATTGATGAACTCAAAGAATTTTGTGAAAAAAATACATTAGATAAAAATAACTTTATTTTTACCAATATTAAAGGAGATCCATACTCTTCAAGAATGGTTCAAAAAATTCTAGAGAGAGTTAAAGATAAAGTTTCATTTAACAAAGATATTCATATTCACACACTCAGACACTCATTTGCAACACATTTACTTGAAGATGGAGTAGATATTAGAATAATTCAAGAATTACTAGGACACAGCGATTTATCAACAACACAAATTTATACTAAAATTGCAAATGAACAGTTGAAAAAAATTAAAAGTCCTCTGGAGGATTAATACTAAAAATAAAAATGGTTTTAGAAAAAAAAGATACCAACATACCAAAACCTCAAATTCATCTCCTCATATGTATAAACTCAAGAACCAACTCAGATATGCCTCATTGTAGTTTAAATTTCACAATTGATGATTTTAAAAAATTTAAACAATGGATTATTGAAGAAAAATTACTTTTAAAAGTTAAAATTACAGCTACACGTTGCCTAGGATTATGCTCAAAAGATAAATCAATATGTCTATTATATCCAAAACAAGAATACTATCTCTTCAATACTATAGAAGATTTAAAAGAATTAATATATAAAAATCTTAAAACATAATTCTCCTCCTCATAACCAATATATTTAAATAGAAACTACTTCTAAATATAATATAATGAGTATTGATGTAGAATTATTTCCAAGAAGAATTCAATCTATAATTAAAGAGATGAATTTGCCTTCTTTAAGACCCTCTCAAGAAAAAGCTATAAAACAAGGTCTTTTTACTACTCAAAATAATATGCTAGTATCAGCTCCAACAGCATCAGGTAAAACATTAATTGCAGAGTTTGCAATGCTTCAAACAATATTAGAATTTAAAAAACGAGTAGTATATGTAGTACCTCTAAAAGCTCTTGCTAGTGAAAAATATAGAGAATTTGATGAACTATACTCAAAATATTTTTCAGTTCACATGTCAATTGGAGAAGTTCAAACTCAAAATTATGTAAAAGATTTCGATTTACTCTTAGTTACAGCTGAAAAACTAGATTCATTACTCAGACACTCCAATTCGTTTATTAAAGAAGTTGGGCTTATCATTATTGATGAAATTCATTTATTAAATGATGAGAGCAGAGGTCCTACTCTTGAAGTTCTAATTACACTTTTTAAAATAAAATATAATCAAATTAGAATTTTAGGACTCTCAGCTACAATTAAAAATAAAGAAGAATTAGCACAGTGGCTCAACGCAGAATTAGTATATGACACATTTAGACCTGTTGAATTACATCATTATACTTATTTAGATGATACTCTTAAATTTCATAAAAAAAATTAAATAAATTTATCTAAAATCTTATAATCTCCTCTTCTTCACTAATTTCTGAAATAACTTGTGTTGCATAACTTCCTGTTTGTAAATCAAATGATATTTTTAATGTATTTGAGTCTATTTCCTCACAAGTATAATTTTTAACAATAGAAAATATCTCCTTTTCAATTGCAAAGAGTTGTAATTCAGGCATATGTTTTAATTGCAAATCTTCAACTTTTAAGTCTAACTCTTTGAGTAATTCAATGTTTTTTTCAAATCCAATTGAAGAACTATCCATATCAAATCCCACTAAACTAATTTTTTCAATACTTTTAATATTTTCATCACCTTTTAAATTTAAATTTAAATTATTTAATCTATCTTTTATATGTAAAAGATGTTTATTAAATATTGCACTTTGAAATGCATGTATATATAATGTTCTAAGTTTTTTTGGAAGAGTCCTAAAAGCTCCACTAACATCTTTAGGAGTATTAATCAAATGATTTATTATTGATAGGTATCCTCTTAAAAATTGTGGTAATACTTCTTTAACTTCTGGATATTTTATCTTTAATTCTTCTTGTGAGAGTTCTTCAAAATTTGTTTTAATTTCTTCTATTAAAGTGATGTAAGAATTAATTTTTACTATCTCCTCTTCATCATCAATATTTTGTGGAAGAGAGAGTAATATTTCAAATAAAGCATTTTTAATTTGATTTTTAATCAGTAATAAACCTATTTTGTGTGTATTTTTACAAATACCAAATCTTTGAGTTTGAAAAAAATTAAAAACTTTAAATTCATTTTCTGTTTCATTTTCAGTTTCATTCTCCTTTTCCTTTTCTTTTTTCATAAACTTCTCTTTTTCTTCTTCACTTACTTCTTCTAAAATAATTTCAAATCTATTTCCCAAATTATTACTTAGATTTAATCTATTATTGAATTGACCAACATGTTCAAGTTTCATATCTTCACTTTGAGAATTTAAAAGTTCTACAAATTCAAAAGCTTTTTGTTCACTACAATTCTGAATTGAAATTAATTGTGTTGTAATTGCAACTTTATCTTTAGTTCCACAAAAATGAATTCTCTTTGAATTAATACTTAATTTTTGAGCAAGAAATACAATAGCTTTTTGACCTGATAAATTAATTTTTGTAAATAAGAAATATGCATAATTTCCACCTACTCCTTTTTCTTCTTGTAATTGTTTTAAATCATATAACTCATCAACTCTAAAATGAGAAGGTTCTCTTTTAATTATCATATAAAGTTTAGTCTATATTTACATATAAAAGTATGTAATATTAAATAATTCAAATTAGTAAAAAAAAATTAAATGAAATTTTACTTCTAAAGTTACAAATATTTTTAAACTTTAAACAGAATAATTTAATCATGGATTTTAATTCATATTTTAATTACGCATACAGACTATGGACATTTGATGAAAATGTCCATGGAGAACTCAGAGAGAGTCAAGCTCCAAGTATTGGGACAAATTATTTATTTTTTTCAGTAATTGGATTTGTTATGGGAATTATTTTTATCCTAAGTGAATTAGTTGGAACTAGTGTGTTCAGTGGATCTGAACTTGTATTTTATTTGATAGGTGCTTTATTTGGAGCAATTATCCTAATTCCATTATCTTATCTAATATTTTCATTATGGAGTCAATTATGGATAAACATATTTGGAGGTGATCAACCATTATCAAAAACTTTTGAACTTTTTACATACATTTATATTCCTTCATTTATAGTTGGTGCCACAATACTAGTTATTCAAACAATTTTAGGTTTGTTTATAAGAAATGAAACTGCACTAATATTGGCATCTCTTCCATTAAATTTAATTTCATTTGGAGTTGGAGTTTATGCAATTGCAGTTATTATAAAAACATTTTCTATAACTCATAACATGCAAGCATTAAATGTTGTGCTTGCAGGAGCTATTTCATTTGTAACTCTATTTTTGATGTTATTAATCACAGGGTTAATCATTGGTTTTGTAATTGGGTTTCTAGTTGGATTTAATAATTTATTAGTTTAGTATAATTATTTAAATTTTTAAATTATTTTTATTATGAAAAAATTTATATTCTATAATATTCACATATAATTAATGAATCAAAAAAATGCTAAAGAAAAACCTAAGTGTATTATTTTAATTGGTCCTCCTGCTTGTGGAAAAGGAACTCAGGCAAAATTACTTGAAAAAAATATTTCTAATTCAATTACTATTTCAACAGGAGAATTACTTAGAAAAAGTGGAGATTTAAGTGGCAATTATGTTGATGATGAAATTATTAAATCATTAATACAACAAGAGATTTATCAATATTCACCTAACACTACATTTATTTTAGATGGTGCTGTAAGGACACTTCCTCAAATTGAAATCGCAAAAGAGCTTTTTACTATTTCAAGTATTATATCATTTGATTCAATCTCATTTGAAGAATTAAAAAAAAGAATTATCTCAAGGGGAAGGGTGGAAGACCCTCATATTCGTATTCAAGATTATATTGAAAAATCAAGTTGTGTAAGAGAATATTTCTCAATGTATTACTCAGATAATTTCCACTCAATTAATGCAAGCATGAATAAAGAAAATGTGGAAGAGGAAATTAGAAGAAAACTAGAAATTTAATTCTAAAAATTAATCTAATAAATATTATTTACTTTAATAGTTTATATTTCTCAAGAATATATTTTGTTGAATTTGATAGTTTAATATTTGAATTACTATTATACCAATGAATATATTTAATTTCATTCTTAGGTTTTGCTAATCCAATAGTTCTAATTTTAAATATTTTAGAATAATTTTTTATTTTTTTATTTTTGTAATTTGTCCAAATTTTTCCTTCTAAGCTAAATAAATATTTAGTATAAATTGTAAAAAGTCCTGTTTCTTCTCTTAACTCTCTAATTGCTGCTTTTCTACGAGATTCATTTTTTTCAACTCCACCTCCTGGTAATGAATACTTTAAACCATTTTCAGACACAAGTAGAATTCCTTTATATGATTCTACTATTGCAATCCCCTTTCTTCTAATTTTTACCATATTTAATGAAATCAGTATTCAACTTCTCATCCCATATCCTTTAACTAATAATCTGTGTGCAATTACAAATAATATAATACATGCTCCAACTAACATAGCATATGCAAAGAAAATATTAATATCACTTTGTCCAATAAAACCATATCTAAATGTATTAATAATGTATAAAATAGGGTTTAAAAGAGCAACAGTTTGCCAAAATCCATTAAGTTGTGAAATTGAAAAAAATACTCCTCCTAAATAAATTAAAGGCATTAATAAAAATGTTGGAACAAGCATAACATCATCAAATTTCTTAGCAAACATTGAATTAATAAATCCTCCAAGTGAGAACATAAATGATGTAAGTAATACTGTTGAGATGATTACTAAATAATTATAAATTGTAAATATATTAAATAAAAGTGATACTATTGTAACAACTATTCCTACTAATAATCCTCTAAACATTCCTCCTGCTACAAATCCTAAAATAATTGTCAAAGGAGATGTGGAAGAGACTAATAACTCATCAACAGATTTTTGAAACTTTGCCCCAAAAAATGAACTCACAACATTTGAATATGAATTATTAATAATTGCCATCATAATAAGTCCTGGAATAATGAACGCCATATAACTTACTCCATTAACATCACCAATTTGAGAACCTACAAATGTTCCAAAAATTAGAAAATACAGTGTAATTGTAATTACTGAGGGTACAATAGTTTGAGTCCAAATTCTTAAAATTCTACTAGCTTCTTTTCTAAAAATTGTCATGAATGCAATCCATTGAATTTTTAAATAATTATACTCATCTCTATTTGAAAAATCAAAATTATTCTTTTTTAATTCTTTAATTATTGCTTGTTTTTGTATCATTTTCTAATTCTTACCTCCTAAATTTCTTAAAATTTCACTTTCTAACAAATCAAATGAATTCTTATCTTTCATATAAAATGTTTGAAAACCTAAATTTTGAGCAGAATTAATATTCTCCTCTTCATCATCTATATAATAAATCTCATTAACATGTAATTCCTTGTCTTTTTTTGAGAGTTCTTTTAATATTTCTTCATAAAAAATTTTTTGAGGTTTCATAGTTTTTAAATTTTCAGATGAAAAAATAATATCAAATTTATTACCTACTCCAAATTTTTTAATGTACTCAATTATATATTTTTCATTATTAGTTGCTAAACAACATAAAATTTCTTTTCTTTTCAATTGCTCAATTAATTTAATCATCTTATCAAAAGGGTTTTGCTCACCTTGAAACCAAAATTCTAATAATTCTTCAACACTCTCAAACCCCCACAATTTAAAATATGGATTTTCTTCATGTTGAGGAATTTTTGAGAGTTCAACTTTTAAATCTTTTTGCCCAATTTTACATAGAGGAAATATTTGAGTAAAAAATTGTTTCAAGTCTTTTTCCCAGTTTAAATCTAATTCTGGTTTTCTTTGAGAAACTCTTTGTGAAAACATTTTAGGTGCGAAATTCACAACACCATCATAATCAAATAATACAACTTTTATTACCATTTTAATTCTTACCTCCTTTATCAAAATTATCTTTTTTTGTTTTTTGAATAAATAGTGCCTCAAGTCTATTTTGCTTATTTCTAATCCCTGAAATTTCAACTCCTTGTGAATCTAGTTCTTTAATAATTGCATTAATGCTTGATTGTTTATCAATTACAACTTCAATAGTTGTCTCATCAACTTTTGAAAATTCAACTCCTTTAATATGTAACTTAGTTGGAAGAAATTCTTTTGAATCTATAATATACATTTCTTTATCAAGTTGTTTTAATAACTCTTTAACTGTCGTATTTTCAATAATTTCACCATTATTTATAATTGCAATATTTTTTGCAAGTTGCTCTGCTTCTTCTAAATAATGCGTTGTTAAAATGATAGTCATTCCACCATCGTGTAACTCTTGAATAAAATTCCACATCAAATGTCTAAGTTCAACATCAACTCCAGCTGTTGGCTCATCTAAAATTAAAACTTGAGGATTATGAATTAATGCTCTTGCAATCATAACTCTTCTCTTCATTCCACCACTGAGCATTCTAATTTGAGCATGTTTTTTATCATAAATATCTAATTTTTTAAGTAAAAAATCTAATCTTGTATTTGCAAGACTTCTTGATACTCCATAATATCCAGCTTGATTTAAGATAATTTGCTCAACAGTTTCAAAAATTGATAAATTTACTTCTTGTGGAACAACTCCTAAATATGATTTTGCTTTATTAAAATCCTCATCAACATCAACACCACAAATTGATACGTTACCGCTACTTTTATTAACTAATGAACTAATTATTCCAATTGTTGTACTCTTTCCCGCTCCATTTGGCCCTAAAAGAGCAAAAAAATCTCCTTTTTTAATTTCAAGAGAAATATCTTTTAAAGCTACAAATCCATCTGCATATGTTTTTGAAACATTTTTAATATCAATTGCTAACATAGTTTAATTAAGAATTTAGTCTTTATAAAAAAATGTATTATAAAAAATAAGAGGGAGGATAATTCACAACTAAAAATTTATAAATTAAATTAGAAAAATACATAATATTTTTAAATAGTTATTACTTAAAAGTAATAATGATATTTTCACGAGTTGAACAAGATGGAAAAATTTCTGATAATGATAGGTACATTCCATATAAAATTAGAAATTTTTTTGGACATGGTTCTAGACACTCTGACTTAGATTTACCTTATTTTTGTGGTTCAAAACTTATTCGCTCATTAGATCAGTCTCTTGAATCAATTCTTGTAAGACAAGAGCAATTTAAACGATTTGCACAAGATTCAAAAGTTGCAAAGGTGTGTAGAGAAGTTATATCAGATATTGATAATTTTAGAAATTTTTGTTTCCCTCGTGATAGAGTTGTATTTCATAAAGAAGGAAGAGGTTATCAAGGAGATATTGTATTAAAAGTTCCAGACTTTGAGAAATTACAAAATTACAAAAATCAATTTTTGAGAATAAGAAACGAATCATTACATAAACTTGATAAAATTAATCTATCACAAAACCCTCTACCCCAGATGCTGTATGATTTAATAGATGGAGGATTAGATGAAGATGTGTTTGAAAAATGGAAAAAACAGGAACAAGAAATTCAAAGATTTCAAGATGAAGCTGATTCATTAATTTTAGGAAGTGCTCAAATTAATAGATTCACTGGAGAAATTGAGAGTTTCTCACCACTTAGTTATTTAAATCCTCAAGTTCATGATGAAATAATAAAATCTCTAAAAATAGGAGATATTCCAAGATTAGTGATTGGAAATAGGGAAATTCCTCTTACTGATTTGATCCCTCTTCATGAAGTAACTTATGATTTTAGAAGAAGAACAATTAAAGGTGTGCGAGAAAAGTTATTTGGAACTCCTGATTCTCCTTATCGAGAAATAGTATCAAAAAGAAAAGAATTTGATAGTAGAGAATCTAAGAATTTAATTGATGAAATTGCTTTTTATTGTGAAATTGCTGAATTTTATCAACAAAGACAAGAAGAAGGATTACCAGTATGTTTTCCAGAAATTTTAGAGGCTCATGAAAATAAAACTATTATAAAACAATTTGACCCTATTTGGTTAGAAGATGGACTTGAGAGAAAATTAGTTGATATCAATCAAGTTGGAAATCAAGTTATAACAGGACTCAATAGTGGAGGAAAATCTACTTATTGTAGAAATATTGCAATGTGTAAACTTTGGGCTCAAGCAGGAATTCCTCTTCCTGCTCAAGAAGCACAATTAAGTATTTCAACAGGAATTGGAGTTTATAATTCTAAAATTGATGAAGAAGGATCTGGAATTTTTGCAACTGAATTAAAAGGGATAAAAACAATGTTTGAAAATGAATCTCTTGGAACTCATCCTTTATTTATATTAGAAGAACCTTTTACAGGAACTGATTATGAAAGTAGAAGATTGGCATATGAAAGATTATTTTCTCATTATGCAACAAGAGGAAGTACATTAGTAGTATCTCATGAAGGAAAAATGTTAGAAAACCTTCAAAATACTCAATTTCTTAAAATTGAAGATGGATATCAAACACAATTAGGAATTGGAAGAGGAGAAGGAGGAAGAATAATTAAACAAGTTGAATTCTAAGTTAAAATATCAATATTTGATTTAAAATTAAAAAAATATTATTTATTTACTTATTTATTATGTTAATTAACTTCTCCTTTGCATCTTGATAAAACTCATCTTCAATTAATTCTAAAGAATCATCATCACTATGATATACTCTCATTAACTTATCAAAATCTCCTGCAAGAACTGATATTTTAGTATTAAGTTCATCAATATATTTAATTGGAAATGCAAGTTTAAGTAAACCTTCATCCTTATATTCATTAGTATATGAATACCCTATACAATCAACAACAATAATTTTCTCACACTTTTGTAAAATACTCAAATATTGTTCTTCAAATTGCCTATATCCTCTTCCCCAGTACACAGGTTCATCATAAGAGAGTTCTTCATTTGCATCAAAAACAAATAATGTCATCTCAAGAATTTGAGGATTTGAACAAATAGTATCTAGACACACACTAGTACCTGATGCATTATCGATTGCTCCTTTTTGAATTGAATCAAAGTGAGAAAATACAATATATTTAGGATTTTTCATATTTCCAACCATAATTGAGTTTAACTCTAAATCTACTTTTTCAACATCAACTGAAATTGAAATCTCTTTAGCTTTTGAAATTTTTAAGACATCTTCTCTATGTACTGCAATAGCAGGTGCAAAATAGTAATTTGCTTTTGAAATTGAATTAGAAAGAGGATTAAAATTAATATTATTTTTATATAAAAAATCTTGTGAACTTGTCAAAGAACTTAAGATTATTTGATTTGAATTTATCTCTCCTCCTATAAAGCATGTTGGTTTATGTTCAATTAAAATATCTTTATCAATAATACAATTCGAAGATTTAATTCTTGGAAGAGAAGTTGAAAAAGTAAATAATGAATATTCAATATCTCTTTTAGAAAGTTCCTCTTCAATAATTTTTTGAGCAATTTTAATATTTTCAAATTGTCTTTCTCCTAAGTTAGTTAATTTTCTAATAAACTCTACATACTCAAAACTCTTAGCAACTCCATTAGTAGAACCAATATTTTCATTATTGCAATTATATTTATCATACTCATTATTAATACTATTATAGTTCATTATTTCTTATCCTCCCTCTATACATATTTATACATTCTTGTGCACTATTAGGACAAAACACATATTGAGAAAAATCGCTCTCAAAAGGAATTGGAGTAACTAATGGTTTAAATCCTAATTCACTTTGAACTCTTCTAAAAGCAGGTTCAAAAATTCCTTGTGTAAATTTTTTAAGAGCAGCACCGCTCTCTCCTCCGTGAAAATCTTCAAGTAAACAATTAATACCTCCAAACATTGCTAAATATGCAGGATAATATTCACTTGCAACTAATCCTTGAGGATCAAAATCAAAATATCCAAAGTCTCCAATTACAGAGTTAGTTCTAAAAAAGTGATAATCAATAACAGGAGTTCTTGAATTCTCACACACTAAATCTCTTAAAGTTGCTCTTAAAATATCATAATTATTTCTACCTTGACCTGAAACTAATTCAACTCTTTGTCCATCATGAGTATTAAATTTTAAAAAACTTCTTTTCTCAGCTGAACAATTTACGTATCTATCATTTGAAAAACTAGGCATTGCAAAATCAACTCCTAACTCATTACATAAAGCTTTTGAATATAATGTTTCTTTTCTGCAAACTGGAAGGTGTCTTGCTAAAATCCCAGCTCCTTGAAATTCACAAGGATTTTCAAACCCTATTTCATCTTGAATAAATTCATTAATTCTTCTTTGAAGAGAACTATCACTTCTTCTTTGATTTAATGTATCTAGTACTTCTTCTCTTGAGGTATAATATGCCTCCCTTTGTTGATTTCTTTGTTCTTCGACATTCATTTTCTATTAATACTAAAATCTTGTAAAATCAAATCTCTAAATCAAAGAACATATAAATAAGAAAATCATAAAGTAGAGTATACAAAATTGCACTTATTTATATGTTCAATAAATTTAGTGTAATTTTGTATGTGCCCATGTAAACATTTTTTTAAAAAACATATAGAAATTATCAGTTTTATATAAATTAATCAATTTATTGAAAATTCTAGAAAAAAATAAAGAAGAAAATAAATTTATTTGTATAATTAATATAGTATAACGTATTACAATTAAACGTATTAATTCTCTTTCAATATTTAAATTTACATTATATATCATATTTTTTTAATAGTTATTAAATTAATATTTTTCATATATTTTCTAAACTAATTTTTTAAATTAATTTTTAAACCAATTTTTAAACTAATTATTTAATGTTTCTAATTTTATATCCACATTTCTATTTTTCAATAGCTCTCAAACTTAACTTTATATTATTATAATAGTAGCTACATTGTAAAATTCTTGTAAGATAATATCTTAGTATTTATTACTTAAAAAATAAATTCCACAATATTAATCTTACAAAATGTAACTAATATTGTGGATTAATATAGTAAAAACATAGCAAAGAATTTTTTATGAATATAAGACCATACAAAAAATGCTATGTTTTGTAATTCCACAAACATAGTTATGAATTTACTTATTTATAAACTTTTCTCTTCAAAAGATATATCCTAAACTACACAATATTTTTAAACTTATATCTTCTAATTATAAATATGGAATATGAGCAACTTCGTGATTATTATTTAAGAGATGATATTCAAGAGAGAATTCTTCACTTTTCTAAAAATAGAGAAGTTGCTCTAAGATACACTGATGTATTTGGAAAACGACCATTTGTTATTGAAAACAAGTTTGATATGCTTCAAATTAGAAAAAAATTACCAACATCATTTCACATATCAGAAGAGAGATGGCTCAATGCCCATTTACTTGGAACAGAAAAAAATCAAGAAGAGAGAAACCAAAATAGAATTGGTTGGGATTTAATTTTAGATTTAGATGGAGTAAGTTATGAATATGCTCAAATAGCTGGAGATATTATTATTAAGTTCTTAAAAAATATTGGAATTAAAAATTTAAGTGTAAAGTTTTCAGGAAATAAAGGATTTCACATAGCAATTCCTTATGAGAGTTTTATCACAACAGATGTTCCAGATAAATTTGGAAAATACCATCCTATGAGTTCATTATTTCCTGAACTTGCTCAATATATGGCTTTATATATTACTGAGCAAATTAAAAGTGAACTCTCACTTGCTCTTATTAACCACGCAGGTTCAATTGATAAACTTAGTGAATTATGGAATATTGCTCTTGAAGATTTAGTAAATGATGATAAAGATGCACACCATTTAAATTTCTTAAAACTCATTGAAATTGATACAATTTTAATTACATCAAGACATTTATTTAGAATGCCTTATTCACTACACGAAAAAAGTGGACTAGCATCAATTCCAATTGATCCTGATAAATTTTTAGAGTTTGATAAATTTGAAGATGCAAAACCTCAAAATGTTTCTCCAAAATTATATAGTGAGTTTGAATTTTTAAATTATAACTCTAAATATGGTAAAGATGGAAGAGAATTACAAATTAAAGCAATTGAATATTTTACTCAAGAAATTGATTTTTCAAATATGACTAAACAATTAGAAGAGAAGAGAAGAATTGATTACAATTCAAAACTTGGGAAAACTACATTACTAAGTGATGCATTTGGAGAAGTATTTGAAATTGATGAAGAAGTGAGTTTTGAAGATTTTTCTCCTGTAATTAAAGAGATTTTACAAATGGACTTTGAAGATGGTAAAAAAAGAGCATTATTTGTACTACTCACATTTTTATATTCAATTAAATGGAGTGAAGAATTAATTAAAGATGAAGTTCAAAAGTGGAATTCAAGACAAACTTTACCTCTAAAAGAGCAATATATTCAAGCTCAACTACATTGGTTCTCAAATCAAAACTCAACAATTTCTCCTCCTAATTATTCAAATGAAAATTATTATAAAAATATTGGAGTAAACTCAGATGTAATAGAAGAAGATATATTTCATTTCAAAAATAAACGGGTTAAAAATCCTCTTCATTATGTGTATTTACTACTAAAAACAAAACCACAAGATAAAAACAAAAAAAAGAAAAATTAAAAAATTATTTATAATTTGCAACTGAGAAAAAAGAATCAAAACTATAACCCTTCTCACTTAAAAACATCTCTAAAGCATCTTGATGAGGTGCATATTCTGCACTCATTACTACATCTAAGCCTCTTGAATTTGGAATAGAAAATGATTGAGTTAAAGGCAAATCAAATGTTTTTCTTCTATTTCTTTGTTTTAAAAATTGATCATTTTGAGATGAATTATAAGTACTAAGATTAACTACATTCTCTAAATTAGAAGGAGATTGAAGTTGAGATTTATCAAGTTCTTTTCTAAAATTTCTTCTACTATTAATTTGGGTATTTCTATGAGGGTTTAAACAATAATCTTTAACATCTTCAACATCGTGCATTACAAAACCTAAGATATTATCCATTTGCATAACATCAACAAATCTTTTTGATAAAATAATTCCTAAAATAGGATGTTTTGGTCTATGTGATGCTTTTTCAAATCCACTTAGAGTTGTAATATATATAAAATCCCTAAATTGTGGTTGAAGAGAGATTTTTGAAATATTAAATGAATCTTCTTCCACATAATCAATGTTTTCCCACAATCCTCCATTCTCTGTTTTTAAACTAATTGAACGTTGATGCTCATGAGGTAAAAAATAAAGTTTTGAAGTAATTTGTGACATTATTAAATAATATTGTAATTTACAATTTAAATACTTTATTATTTGCCTCTTAAGTATTCATCCATTGTCAAATTTCCAAAAAATCTATGGGGTGGCTCATCTAACATTCCTCTTTTGTGATATTTTGAGTCATTAGCATACATAAAAAAATCAGGATTATATCCAATTTCTCGTGACAAATAATGACCTACTTCTTGAAAATTCAATCTCTTATCACCCATAGGAATAATTAGACCCATCTTATTACCAGAATAAAATGTTTGATATGAATTAAAATCTAAGTCTTTTAATCTATTTCCAATAGAAATTGGACTAAATGAATCAATTTCTTCAAGTAATTCACTTGCTAACTCTTGAGGATTTTCCAGTTTTTTTGCTTTACCATTTTCGTCTAACCATAAATCATAGTCATCCACATCTTCTTCTGAATGAAGAACTACTGCTTGCAAAGGAATATGCTCATCAAAGTCAATAATTCTTCTCTCAATTCCTCCATAGTTATCTGGAACTATTAATCCAAATGTAGGATTGGTGAATTTTTGGAACTTACTTAAAAATCCGTTAGGAGTTGTAAGATAAACAGATTCTCTAAATGGTTCAATTAGATACGTATCATCAACAGAACTTCCTCCTACAATTCCTCTTCTCCCTTCTTTACAACATAATGTGTTCAAATAAATTGGAGCAATTATAGGATTTTTAACTCCAAGAGATACTATTTTTTCACTCATACTTCAAAGTTATATTACACTATTTATAAAGACTACTATTTAGTAATAAAAAAATTACGCTCTTTTTATCTTAGTGAGTTCATTAAATGTTAATAATCCATTTTGTGTTCCATTTTTAGTAATTAACGCTGATGCATTCCATGACGCATATTGAAGAGCTGCTTTAATTCCATATCTTTTAGCATAAAAATAAAAAAATGTACCTGCAAAACAATCTCCAGCCCCTGTGGTATCAACAACTGCTCTTGGCTCTTTTGATTTTTGATAATATTCTTCTTCACCATTATATGCATATGAACCATTAGAACCATCTGTTATTACAATTAATTTTGCTCCTTTTGAATACATACTTCTCAAACAAGATGAGATATCTCTATCGCCTGTGAGTTCTTTTGCCTCATCAAAATTAAAAATAATTATATCACACAAAGAAATTAATTTATCTAAATTTCTCTTCTCCTCTTTAATTAAATACATTGAAGGATTATAACAAATTAGTGCATTTTTATTAGTTCGCTTCAATTTTCTTGCAAATTTAATTTGAGTTTGCATAGACTTTCCATTTAAAGCTGTAAAATAAAAATTATTACTTGAAATAATTGAATTATCAAAATCTTCAAACTCTAAAAAATCATTTTGTCCTCTAAATGTAAAAATGACTCTATCACCATCTTTTGTTTGCATTAAAATAGATTTAGCAACTTGTTTTTTAGTCTCTTTTGAAGGAATTAAGCCAATTTTATTATTTTTTAACGTTTTTTCTAAAATTTCTTTAAACTCATTTGAAATTTTTCCCAAATATCCTACTTTTGAGTGTAATTTAGTAAGAGCAATTGATACATTTACTCCACCTCCTCCATTTGAAATTTTAAACCCCTCTTTAATCTTAATCTTCTCACCCATCTCAATTTGAGAAAATTTTTCAGGTACATCTACTTTAATATCAAGTGTATTTGAACCCAAAGATACAAAATCATAATATTTTTTTTGAGATTTAACATCAACATCTACATTATCATCACTTTTACTACTTCGAGTTATATTTTTATAATTTAGTTTTAATAATTCAAATCCTTCAATCTTTTTCTTTTGAATAATATGAAATATAACATTTCCTCCAAAAGATACATAATTAAATTTCTTTAAAATATTAAACATTTTAGCAGCTGCAATTGTATGCCCACCTAATAAAAATTTTTGCTTTTTTAATTTTGAAATTATTTGAAGTAATTCTTTTGAACCTTTCTCAAACTCTTTTAATTCAAATCTCCCCATTACTCCTTTTACTACAATAACTTTACTTTTAATTAAATAATTTTCAAATTCATTAATTGTTTTCATTCCAATATCAGAAATTTCCTCTTTTAATACCAATTCTTGAAACTCTTCATTTTCTTTTAAATCTTCAATAGAAATTTCAACACGCTTATCCTTACTAGAATATACACAAACATCTTTAGGAATTACAAATTTAGATTCATACTTTCCAAATAAAGTTCTAAATAGTTTAATATCATTTCCATCTAAATTAGAATTATATATGTCAATTTTGCCCAATAAATCATCATTATTTTCTTCAATATTACTAAAATATTGAGATTTTTTACCTAATGGAACTCCTTTAATATAAAGTGCTAGTTCTCCAATTAAACCTGCTAATAGTATTTTTTGAACTAAATTCTCCTCCAATAGATAAGAAATATGTTCAATTTGCTCTTTTAATTTAACTCCTCCAAACACATATACAACTTGATTTTTTTGGTTTTTATTACTTAAATTACTTAATGAATTACTAGATGATGTATTAGTTGAATTAAATAAAAACTTCAATTTTTCTAAATGAAGAATTTCTCGCTCAAGTGACCTTCCAACAATAATTGGAATTTGAATCTTCTCAAGTAAGTCTGTTGAGATAGAAATATCTAATTTATTTGACATTTCACTAAATGAATCAATAATATATAGTTGAGCTAATTTAATTGCTTCTACTAATTCTTTTGAATCAAACAAATTAATATTTTCACATAATAATACTTGAGCTGGTTTTAATTTTGAAATTTTTGTAGAAAATAAATTTGAAGAAGAAGTTTGAGAAATTGACTTTGAAAATAAAATTTTAGAACTAATTTCTTGTTCAATAAGTTTTAAATGATAATCTTGTAAAGATTTCTTCTCAAAATTATACAAATTTTGTTTAATTAAAATAACTACTTTTGCTTTTTTTTGAACAAGCTCTCTAATTGTCTTACAGGTTCTTTGAAATTTTTCACTATATGAAACTCTTCCATTTACAAGTAAAGAATCTAAATCAACTCTTAAAAATACTACTTTATTTGTTACATCAAAATTATCAAGTGTAAAATATTCAAACATAGATTTAAATCCAAATTTGATATATTAAAACTTTGTTTATAAGTTAAGTAGTGATACTACTTATCAACTAAAAAAATAACCTCTTTTAATTCCCATGTCTTCAAGATAATTTGAAAATTCTCTTTGATTTTGAATTGATTTTGCACCAAATACTGCAATTCCTTTATTTATTTGATTTTTTTGAGGTATAAAAAAAGCACCATCTATAGATGAATACGAATGTTGTATTAATCCTCTATTTCGTAATTCAAAAGTACGTTCAAATTCAGTTCTTTCTACTTCATGTAAAATAAAAAATTCAATGGGACTTAAATTCTCAAACGAATTTGAAACAGTTGAAAATAAAAAACCAATTAAAGGTTCTCTACATTTATGAGAAAATCTTTTAAAATCTCTAATACTTGATATATAGACGTTATCCTCATATAATAACTGAACTGGAGTTTCATAAGGATTTATTTGAGAACAATAATTTAACTCTTCGTTTTGAGCAAATAGTCCTACATCATTTATCCATAATCCACTTGTTAAATGCACATCTTTTTGAAGTTGAGTAGAAAGACTAACTAATTTAACTACATTATCACCACAGTTCTGATTTTGAGAATTTTCTCTTTTAAGTAAAGGAGAAATTTGAGAAATTTTTTTATGTGTTGAAGAAGAAAAAGGAAGTACATTAGAAGACATTTAATTAATTATAGAATTTTATATTTATTAATGTTTTGATTTTAAAGAAAATTTAATTAGATATAACCCAAATTTATATAAGAATAATAGATTTAAAATAATTATAAATCTCTTGCACCAATAGTTTTTCTACCATTAGCATCTGCTCTTGCAGCTGATTGTGAAACCATTGCAATTACTACTTCATTTAAAGCTGCTGCAAAATCTCCTGAAACATTTAATTCTTCAACTAATGCTTTAACTTTTGATTTTGAAACTAACATCTCTTGAGCGGAAACATTTCCTACAAACACATCTCTTGCTTGAACAGTTTTTCTACCATTAGCCTGAGCTCTAGAAGTTGCTTTAGTAACTTCTTCAACAACTGCTGCGTTTAGTGCTTCTGCAAAGTCTGAACCAACGTTACATCCGTTAGCAACTTCTTTTAATTTTGATTTTACAATAACCATTTCTGCCATTTTTTAATGTGTTAGGTTTTACCTAATATATTTGTTATTAAATTCATTATTTATAAATCTTTTGTGAATTTAGAGTAGAATTACGTCTAGTACTCATTTTTTATTAATATAGAGTGTAGTTTATTAAAGTAGTTAATTTTAAGAAATTTATAAATCTAAGAGAATTAATTTTCAAAAATGCAAGGCTAGCTACCCGCTTTTCTTTGTCCTTTGCAATGATCTCCTAGCACCCAATATAACACTTAGTGCTGCTCCAATCACGGTCTGACACGGTTCGTATTATACTAAGCCAAGAAGGTTACAACATCTACCTCCAAAAAACGGACTAGCCTTACAATTAATATAAATTATAAAGTATTTATAAATTAAACTCCTTTTATTTAATAAAAAATAATCAATAAATCAGCCAAAATTATAATTATTAACTCTTTTAATTATAAAATAATAGATATGTTTTTAATTATAAACCTATTTTTATTTAATATGGTTGAACACGTATTTAATACTCACTCTTTTTTATTCACACTTCAAGATGATAAAGTAAATACCTCTGGGTACATAATTGAATATTATTCCTCTCCTCAAGAAAAAGAAGAAATTATAATTAAAGATATTGAAATTACAATTTCAAGACTCTCATTTAAAGTTGTAACTCTTGATAATAAAAAAATAACTCTTCAATATATGAGAGTTCTTAGAATTTTTAATGCAAACAAAGAATTAATTTGGGATGATAGTGAAAAAGATTTATCAAATATTAAAATTATTAATGGTTATAATTAAAATAATAAAAATTAGTTTAATACAAAAATAAATGAAAAATGATTAAAGATATTCAAAAATATTTTAGACAAAAACACGGAGTTGAACTCTCTTTAACATTAATTGTAGAATTTATTATTGCAATAGTTGTTTTAATTGTATTAATAATATTCTTCACTGGAGGATTTTCTGAAAATTGGACTTCATTTTTAGGAATTGGAGAAGGAGGAATTGAAAATGCTAGAGATTCCTTTGAATAAATTATTTTTTATGAAGAATATTTAAATAAATTTAAAGTGAATTACATTAATTGTAAATGTCCACAAATTTTATTTATTTTCTCCTCAGGAGCTGGCCCAATTGCACCACAGGTCATTGTTCCACTCTCAACTTGTGTTTTTCCCGCATCTCTTATTGTAAGAGCTGTTAAATCATCTTGCAGAGCTTTTTCAATTAATTCCTCTAACTCCTCTTGAGAGTTTACTTTAAGAGCCACTTTTTTCATACCACCTCTTTTCCAATTTAAAAGTAACTTTTTATTACTCTCTAACACTGCTTGAACAGAAGCATGAGCTCCTTGAGCAATCATTTTACCCTTACCCATTTGTAAATCTGTTCTCATTAAAATTACTTGTTTTAATTCTGCCATTTTTTTTATCGCTTATATATTTTATTATGGTGTTCATAATCTTCAAAATATATTGTATTTGTAGTATCATCATAAAATAATATTACATATGATGTATTAACATGAACTCTTTTATATTTCTTTAATGAATATTTTAAATTTTTGTAATGATTTAAATCTTCACTTTTCAAAACTTTAATAATTTTTGTAAAAACATTAATGCTTCTTTTCCTTTAAGTTTAAGAATTTTCTTCTCAAATTTAGCTTCAAATTGAAAATTTCTTAAATGAGAACTTTCAACATCAGTTTCTAAAATTGCAAAAATTATTTCTTTTAGTTTATTTTTTTACATTTTTATATTTCATTGCCTCTTCTGCAAGTTCTAGAAGTGCACTCATACTAGATTCATCACCAACATATTGCTTTTTTGTATCTAAAATTTCTTTAACGTACTCTTCTTTATATTCTTCGTTAAATATCTTTTGTCTTAAAGATTCTCTTATAAGTTCTTGAATGTTTACATATCCAAAATCTTGTGCATATTGTTGTGCTTTACTCATCAGAGGAGAAGGTAATTTTAGATTAATTTGAGTTGTTGTAATGGAGGATTCCATAAAAAATATAATAATAAGCAATTTATAAATATTTTTAGATACTTCAAGATACTCAAATATATTTCAATAGATTAATCAACTTGATACTCCTCAACAATAACTTCTTTTCCTAAACTTCTTGCTTTATCAATTGCATCTTGTGTTCCTTTACTTTTATTCACTTGAAAAGCATATAAATAATCTCCTGCTTCAATTATTTTAGTATTTCTAGCATAATAACTCTCTTCATTAGCTTCAATAAATCCAAAATCATCA
>JAIUMM010000013.1 GCA_022565615.1 Nanobdellota archaeon
TAAAATGTTTTAAATTTAGCAAATTCTATAAAATTGGATTCTTTTTCAATCATTAAAATTGTCAAAATATTGTTAATAATTGAGTGGTGTATATTTTTTAATGTGTAACTATGAAGAGCATAAACTTGAATATTCTTTCTATTTTTGCTATCATCAATACATTTATTTTTTATAATTTCTAATTTAGTACAACTATTGATAATTTCAATTTCAATGAGATTATTTTTTTTATTTTCATAAAGTTTAAATTTTAAATATTTACTAATTAGCTGAGCACCAGCACAAATTCCTAGTACTGGAATTGAAATTAATTCACAGATCTTGAGAAATTCATTGTAATTTGAATGTAAATATTCAAAATCCTTAAGAGCAGTACCACAAATTATAATATGGGAAAATGTTTTAATAAACGATTCTTCATTTAGTTTATTAGAATTGATATGAACCGTTGAATACGATATTCTATTGTTATTATCATTATTAAGATTTAGAATTATATTTTCAATGGGTTTAACGAATTCAAATTCATGTAATTTATGAAAACATGTTGAGATGAGAAGAATATTTTTATTGTTGTTCATATTTTATTTAATTATAGTTTAATATTTTAAAATTATATTTTAATTAATAATCCAATATTTATAATTATTTACTATTTTTAAGTATAATTTAAAATGTTTTTACAAATTTGTGTTTTACAATGATTACAAATTATTTAAAATAAAAGTAATCTATATTTATTATGAAATATAATCATAATGATATTAAAAACTCAAAAAAAGGAGATGTTCATCAAGTATTTATTTTTGCAGTCTCAACAATTGTAGTTGTATTTGTAGGTTTTTTAGTTTTAAATTTTGTAGGTGTTCTAGGTTCAGATGTGGAGGATAGAGTTGTAAGAGATTTCATCAATGAAGTGGAGTTAGATTTTAATTCAGTTCGTTCAGATTTTAATTCTGAGAGAGTTAAAAATTATAGAGTCCCAGGAAGAATTCAAAAAGTAGTTTTTACAACTCCTGCTTGTACAAATGAAGAATATAAAGAAGTATTTGATGGACATTATTTAATTGTTTATGATTCAACAAATCAAGTATTAGCATTTACAGAACTTGGAGAATTTGGAGTATCAAACTCTGGTTGTTTTGAAATTGAACAAAAACAGTTTATTACACTTGCTTTTAGAAATATTAGAAATAGTGTCTTTGTTGATGATTTATCATAAAGTATACTATATATTTTTAAATACAAATCAATTTTTCTACATAGTTGGTGAGGTGGCCAAGTGGTTAAGGCAAGAGGCTGCAACCCTCTGATCCCGGGTTCAAATCCCGGTCTCACCTTAGATTTTCTAATTTACAATTATTTAATAATGTTTAAGATTTGAACTTTAGTTCCTTTGGTGCTAAAAATTTAGTTTAAATTTTTTCCCACAAATCCCGGTCTCACCTTAAATTTTCTCAGTTACAATTATTTATTAAATTTTAGAATTTGAATTATACATAAAGTTTAAATGTATATGCTTATTAATACATGTATGATTAATTTAGAATTAATTAAATCTAATATTTTAAGTAAGAGTATTTTATATCCTCTTTTTAGTAAGGTAGTATTATTAGTGATATTATTTTTTATAGGGTATATTTTAAGAGATTTCTTTGAAGAAGCTCAATTTTTAGCAGAATTATATGGTTTATTTATATTTTATATTATATTGACTATTTTTTTTGGGTTTGGAAGTTCGCTTATTATATTTTTATATAAGAAAAGAAATAAATTTCAGGAGAATTATATAGATAATTTCACACTTGGAATATCAAGACTTTCATTTTTTTTAACTCATGCAATTTTTATTTTAGTTTCAGTTCATATATTATTTGTAAATATATTGACTCTTGCTACATCACTTACAATTGTAGCTGTTGCAATGGTATTAATTTTTAAAGATTATATTTCAAATTTTATTAATGGAGTTCTACTTATGTTTTCAACAGATATAAGACTTAAAGAATTTGTTAAAATTGGAGAGTTTAAAGGAAGGGTTACAAATTTTACGTTTAAAAATGTGGAATTGAAATCTGATTCAGGAGACATATTATATATTCCTAATACAACTGTATATACAAAAGAGATAATTAATTATAGTAAAAATAATGTTAAGAATATATCAACTACTCTTGCTCTTCCAAAAGATGTATTTAGTAATTTCAAAAGTTATAAAGAGTCTTTAATTGAGACAATATTTGAGAAATATATTGATTTAATTAAAGATAAAAGTAATATTTCAATAATTATTAGTGAAATGAAAAAGGATGAGTTACAATTAGTTATTGATATTATTACTTCAAAATATAGTTATAAATTAGAAAATGAAGTAAAAAATTTTATTTTTGAAACAAATTTAGAATTATTAAAAAAATTTGAAGATAAAAAAGAAAAATAAAATAATTCCTTATACTTATTTTTATGAATTTTTTTAAAATTAATGTACGTTTTGATTATTTTTTCTTCTTTGTATTCAATTTCTCTTGCTCTTTTTTTGCAATATTAATTGATGTATAAAAATCAACAATCTCTTTAGTATATGAAGAAGAATTTAACTCAGGAACCCAATTAGAAATATAATTTTTATCTTTATCATAATCATTAGTTTGTTTATATATGTTAAAATATCTAAATTCTCTTGAATCAGTTCCACATCCAGCAATATATTGCCAGTTTAAATAGTTTGAACAAGGGTCATAATCAAGTAAATGTTTTTCAAAAAATTCAGCACCAAGAATCCAAGGGAGATGTAAGTTCTTAATAAAAAAACTTGCAACATTTTGTCTAGCTCTATTTGACATATAACCTGTTTGAATAAGTTCACGAACTCCTGCATCAACAAGAGGATATCCTGTATTTCCTAATATAAAAGAATCATAATATTCTTGATTAAAATTAGAATAAATTTTAGAATTCGTAATTCCAGTTGTGCTGAAGACTTTATTTTTAAATTTTAGACTTATCCATTTACAATATTCTCTCAATAATAATTCAAATTTAACCCAATATGTAGATGAATTACTTTTCACTTCTTTTTCAAATCTATTTATTTCAAAGAGAATTTCTTGAACACTTAAGATTCCAAAATTTAAATATACCGAAAATTTAGTTGAAAAATGTTCTCCTAACATTTCATTTTGAGTCTCTTTATATGTTAAGATATTTTGTTCTTTCCAAATATACTCATATAAATGTTGAAGAGCAATTTTTCTTGAAGGAGTGTATCTTAGAGTAATTTTCTCTTCTTCTAAACCTAAATTAATTCGTGATACAAAATTACAATCAATAGGGTTGAATGTAAATGTAGGAATTGAAATACTTGATATTTTTACATCATAACAATTATGTTTTTCTACAATTTTTCTAAATGTTGTATATGTGTTTGGAATTTCTTTAACACTTGAAAATGGTAATTGTTGAATATTGAAAATTGTTTGTGTGTTATATTGTTTATATGAAATTGAACTGTTATTACAATAGTCATGTAGAAATGAGTTAATATCTAATTCATCAGAGCTGTATTGAAATTCAGTTCTTATTTCATCAAATTTATAATCATTGAGATATTTTTCAAGAATTGTTTGAGGTTCACCTAATTGAGTATGTAAATATAAGTTATATTTTTTTTGAAGATTTCTCTTAAAATTTTCAACTCCTTGAAATATAAATTCTTTTCTAATCGGACTCATCTTTGAGATATAATTATTATTATATATAAAAAGAGGAAAAACTATATCATCTTCATTTAAATTTAAGAATAATTCATTATATTCATCTCTTAGAGTTGCAGTAATTAATATTAAAATTTTTTTATTCATATTTTTATAATCTATTTCAAAAATTATATAAATATTAGTGTTCTATAATTCTTAATGACTACTGAACTTGTTAAATGTCCTGAATGTGAGGAATATGTAATAAAACATAATTGTGATATTAAATGTTGAAATTGTTGTTTTTTTAAATGTTGTCATTATATTTATTAATTACTTTTCTAATTATTAACTAAACTTTGTTCTCAGAGATTTTTTCTTATTTTATAAATTTATTTTATAAATAAAGACCTTATTTATTCTAAATTACGAATTAAATTTATTATTTTTTGTATAATTTATATTTTTGATCCTTTTTTTTAATTAATTTACAAATATTTATTATGTCAATATTAATAAAGATTAACATTTTACATATACTATGTTTGCAGAAGGAGATTTAGTTATTGTATCAATTGCCTTAATTAGTTTAATTGTACTTGCTATATCTCTTTTAATGAAAGTTCAAAAAATTCCTCTTATTTTAAGTTATATTTTAGTTGGTTTTTTAATTGGACCTTTTTTTTTAAATTTTATTTCAAATACTTCAATTATTATGCTTATTGGAAATTTAGGAGTTATATTATTATTGTTTTTTATTGGGTTGAGTATTTCTTTGGAAGATTTAATTAACAATTGGAAAGTGTCAGTATTAGGTACTATATTTCAAGTATTGCTTACAGTTGGAATTATTGCAATTTTAGGAGTATTTTTAGACTGGACTCTTCAAACAGTACTTTTAATTGCATTTGTGTTATCAATGAGCAGTACAGTTGTAATATTAAAAATTTTAGAAAGCAGAGGGGAGGAGAAGTTAAGACTTAGTAAAAAAGTTCTAAGTGTTGGTATTATGCAAGATATTATGGTAATTCCAATGCTTATTATTTTAAATATTTTCTCAGGTCAGAGTGTTTCAATTCAAACAATTTCTACACAAATTATAGGGATGATTTTAGCAGGACTTGTAATTGTATATTTAGTAATTAATAAAAATAAAATTTCAATTCCATATATTGATTTTATTAAAAAAGATTTCGAAATTCAAATGGCTTTTGTAATTGCATTTTGTTTTGGGATTGCTGCTCTTTCATTACTTTTTGGACTCTCAGCGGGACTTGGGGCATTTATTGCAGGACTTATTATCTCAGCTAGTAGACAGACTCAATTTGCATATCAAAGCTTGAATTCATTTCAAATAGTGTTTGTTGCATTATTTTTTATTTCAGTTGGAATGTTGATAAATATTGATTTTGTACTTGATAATTTACTTTTAATTGTATCATTAACATTAATTGCATTTGTCATTAATATTCTCATTAACTTTTTAGTATTTTTCTCATTAAAAGAGAAAGTTGTAAATAGTTTGTATGCATCACTTCTCCTCTCACACATTGGAGAGTTTAGTTTTGTTTTAGCTGCATTTGCTCTAGCTATTGGTTCAATTACTCTTGAGGCATATAATTTAACAATTTCAATAATTGTACTTTCATTAATTATAACTCCAATATTTATTTCAATATTTAGAATTTTTGTATTAAAAGAACCATTTTTTGGTTTTAATAAAGTAGAAGAGAAGGAGGAGTAGAAATAAGATTAGATTGATATTTTAAATAAATTTATAAATATTTAAATTTATAATATCTATACAAAAATGGTTAATTTAATAACACGATGAGAAAATTAAAATGAATTAATTTATAGGTTGAAAATTAATTTTAAATAAAATTTAAAAAAGTGAAACTTATAATTGATTTGACATATACATTATAATGTTATAAAAAATGGTAAAAATGTTAAAATTTGAAACTGAAATGATTGAGAAAATTTTTAAAAATAATAATTTAGGAAGTATACATTTTTTTAAAAAAATTGAAATAGGATTTACTAATCAAGTGTATATAATTAATGATAAATATGTTCTTAAAATAAATATTAATGAAGAAAATTCAAATGATTTTAGAAGGGAGTATGAGTTGTATAATTTTTTTAATGGAACCATTAATGTACCTAAGGTTATAGTATATGATAATTTTAAAAAAGTTATTGAATATGATTATATGGTATATCATAAAATAGAAGGAGAAAATTTATATGCAATTTGGGACACATATTCTATAAAAGATAGAAAAGAGATAGTTAAACAGATCTGTTCTTTATTACGAATTATAAATCAGACTTCACTTATCCAAATTAAACATATTTTTCCTATTCAAAATATTTGTTGGAAAGATATATTTTTAATGAAAATTTTAAAAGTTATTGTTGAAGTAGAAGAAAAAAATATTTTACAAAAAGAAATAATTGATGAAATAAAGAGTATGGTTAATACTAATATTAATCTATTAAAGGAAGAAAATATGAAATTAACATATTTTGATCTTCATTTTGATAATATACTTGTAAAAGAGAAGATGGTTGTTGGAATTATTGATTTTGAAAGAGTAGATATATGTTCAATAGATTTAACATTAGATGTGATTAGGAGGATGAAAGAATATCCTTTAAAATATCCAAATCAAAAATGGAAAGCAAAAATACGAAGAGAAGATTATTTGGATTTATTAGATTGGTTTAATGAGTTTTATCCAGAATTATTCGATTTTAAAAAACTTGAAATAAGATTAGATTTATATTCTTTAGAACATGATTTAGATACTTTAATTGCTCACCCTAACTCTGAAGAAACTAAAGAGATGATTTTTAATGTATTATCTAAATATAAAAATGTTAATACAAATTAGATTTAAAAATTTAAGTAATAGCGGGAGTTGGATTTGAAAATTTGCTTTAGCAAATCAACGAACGTAACGAAGTGTAGTGACCTTGCAACGAAGTTGGTGAGAATTCAAGGAGAGATATTTTTGAGTGTAACGAAAAAATAGCGGGAGTTGGATTTGAACCAACGACCTCTGGGTTATGAGCCCAGCGAACACTCCTAGCTGTTCTACCCCGCTGTAAATATATGTATAATTATTAAAAAATATGGAAATTATTTCATAATGTAAATTCTTGTAGCAGGTTTATTATTAACATACTCTTGAATTTTTGTAAATGTAGCTCCTGCTCCTTGAATTTTCTCAAGAGCTGAATCTGATGCTGAAAAAGCCACAATATGTACTTTTTTACTTAGAATTCCAGTTGCTAATATTTTTCCAGGAATAACTACAACATCTCCAGTTTTAGCTAATTTCTCAATTTTTTCTAAATTAACTTCTGCTCTTTGACTCGCAGGTCTTGAAAGTTCATCTGCTATCTTGTTATACGCACCAATACCTTTTGAATTAGCAACTTTTTTACAAGCTCTAATAGTATCAAAAAGTTCTTGATTTGTAGTTTTAATCTTTAATTTTTGCGCCATTGCTATATGTAAAAAATTAAACTTGATTTATAAATATTTACTTCTCTTCATATCTTCCAAGTCCTGGGAAAAATCCTTTAAACATATTTTGTTTTGCAAGAATTAGCAATATTGAAGTTAAAATAATACTAATTAATACAACACTTAAAACCATTGTTGTAAATGTAGCAGCAGCTTCTTCTAATACTCCACTTTGAACTACAACTCCTGCTAAAACAGCAGCAGCAAGTCCTTTTGGAATTAAAATTTCAAGAACAGTTCTATCAAAGTTCTCAGGTTTTTCTTTACCAAATACTAATTTCACTGCAAATGGTCTTACTAAATAAATTGCAAGTGTAAGTAAAGCACCATACCAAAATATGTTTAAATTTGAAAAATCAATAAGAAGTCCTAAATAAACAAAGAAAAATGTTTTCACTGCAAATGATATTTCTGAATAAAAATTTTTAGCTGGTGTATTAATAACCGTAATGCTGTGATGAATAGTTTCTTGATGTAATTCGTTTTCTTTATCATTTTTTTTATTTTTATCTTTACTTAATTTACTTGTTTTATTTTTTTCATTAGAAATAGAATCTTCAGAGTTTTGTTTAGCTCCTAAAATTAATCTAGAATTTCCTAAAATTAGCCCAAATGTTAAAGCTGCAATTGCTCCACTTGCACCTACAAAATTACTCTCAACAAATGCATATACACCTAATACACTTGCAATTGTAAGCATATATGAGCTTTTAAGAATTTCAAATTTGTGTAAGATAAACATCCAAGCAAGTCCAAGAGCTCCTCCTACAATTAGTGCAAGAGCAAAAGAGGAGAGAATTGAATTGAATACTCCTGATGCTACAACTTCTCCTGTGAGCATGATTTGTAAAATTGTAAGAGTTCCAATAATACATAGTACATCACTAAGAGCACTCTCGATTGTAAGGGCAAGTTTATATTTTTCTTTAATATCATGTAAATTAGAAACAATTGGAATTACAACAGCTGAACTTGTTCCTCCTAATATAGTTCCAATAAGCATTGAGAGAAGAATTGGAAAATCTAAAAAAAAATATGCAACTGCACTAATTGCTACAACAGTTAATATAAAGTTTAAAACAGTTAGAGCAACAGTTGAACCAAGAGCACTAATTAAAGATTTAATATTAATATTTAAAGCTCCTTGAAATAAAATGAATACTAATGCAAATGTAGTAAAAATTGCAGTTGCATCTCCAAATGAAGTTACATCAACCCATTGTAAAAACGTTCCAAGTAAAATTCCAATAAATATTAAAAGTAATACATCAGGAATATTTGTTTTCTTAAATAGTAATTCTGCAAAAAATCCTAAAAAAATTATTCCAGTAATTACTCCAAAAATTGGTATAACATCAACCATATAATATATAAATAAGTTTTCTATTTAAAAATATTCTTAATTTCAATAAAAAATAAAATAAAATATTTTAATTTATATGCTAATATTTTATTTATCAGCTTCTTTTACAATTTGAATTCCTGTAATGATTCCCCAAATCCAAGCAGCAAGTCCTGTTACAAACCCAATTAACACAATTGCTAATGGTATTGAAATGACAACTAAAACTAATTGCCAAATTCCTTCTTTTTTTTTACCACCAATTAGACTACCTAATCCTGGTAAAAGTAAAATATTTAATAGCAAACATACAATTGCTAATCCTTGACTATTTCCCATAGTATTATTTTTGGAATAATTTAGTTATTTAAAGATTTAGTTTTTTTAAAAATAGTTAAAGCATTAAATATAGAAATTATATTTTACTCATTTACAGAATTAATTATTTGAACTCCAGTAATAATTCCCCAAATCCAGACCATTGAAAATGTAATAAAACCAATATAATAATACATAAGAGGAAATGATATTAATGATACGAATATTTGTATAATTCCAATATTTCTTTGTTGTGCAAGAATGCTTCCAATTCCTGGAAGTACAACAATATTTAGAACAAGTCCTAAAATTGCAGTACTTTTATCAACTGACATTATAACATACAAAAATAAACTGTTTTATAAATATATTTATAAATTGTGTATGAGATAGTATAATATAGTTTAATTAAAAAATAAATAATATTACAATTAAAATTATATGAAATTTATATGAAATAAGTACTGAATAAATAATATAAAATAAATATAGAAAATGAAGAAAGAGAAATTAATAAAAAAACATTCAAAAAAATTAGAACTTAATATTTCACAAATTTTTAGACATTTTTTTATAAGTACTGAATAAATAATATAAGATAGAAAATGAAGAAAGAGAAATTAATAAAAAAACAGCTTATTGAAGAAGCAAGTGCTAATCCTGAAAAATATTTTCCAGTTGAAATGTTAAAATCATTAGGTTTTATTAGACAGCAATGTTCTAAATGTGGCGTTATGTTTTATTCTACACAAAAAAGAGAAGTTTGTGGGGATACGAGTTGTGTTGGAGAATATAGTTTTATTCATAATACTCCTGCTAAAACATCTCTTGAATTTAGTGAAGTATATGAAGAATTTTCTAAATTTATGAGTAAAAGAGGATATACTCCTGTGAAGCGATTTCCAATTGTAGCTAGGTGGAGAGACGATTTAGACTTTAATATTGCATCAATTATTGGTTTTCAACCTTATGTTACAAAAGGAGTAGTTGAACCTCCTGCTAAATTAGTAACTATTCCTCAAAATTGTCTACGTTTTGGAGATATTGATAATGTTGGATATACAGGAAGACATGGAACAAATTTTGTAATGGTTGGACAACTTGCATTTCAAGAACCTCAAAATTATGATCAAGCTAAATATATTACTGATTTGTTAGATTTTTTTACTCAAGTCGTACAAATTCCTATAGATGAAATTCAACTTCATGAAGATGCATGGGTAGGAGGAGGAGATTGTGGACCAAGTATTGAGTTTTTCAGTAGAGGTTTAGAACTTGCAAATCAAGTATATATGATGTATGATATGAGTGAGGCTGATGACATTTCAGGTCTTAAAGAACTTACAACTAAGGTATTGGATATGGGTATGGGACTTGAGAGAGTGAGTTGGTTTTCAAAAGGAAGTGTTAATCAATATGATGCAACTATGCCAAATGTTTGTTCTAAATTATTTGAACAAGCAAACTTTGAGCCTAATTGGAAATTATATGAACAATTTTTACCTTTTTCAGGAAATTTAAATTTGGATGAGGTGGAGAATATAGATGATGCATGGGAAGAAGTTGCAAAACAAATTGGAGTTGATAGACAAGAACTAAAATCTCAAATTGAACCAATTGCAGGAATATATTCATTAGCAGATCATACAAAGACTCTTTTGTACGCTCTTCATGATGGAGCTCTACCTAGTAGTGTTAAAGGAGGATATAATTTGCGTTTAGTACTTAGACGAGCTATGGATTTTATTACAAAATTTAATTGGAATATTAATTTAGTTGATGTAATTGCGTGGCATATTGAAGAAGTTGAAAAATTATATCCTGATATTAAAGAAAATATTGAAAATATTCAACGAATTATTGCTCATGAAGTTGAAAAATATTATGATCACCAACTTAAAGTTCAAATTAAAACTCAAGGATTTGCTAAACAAAATAAACAATTTGAAGAGAATAATTTTATTAAATTATATATTAGTGAGGGGATAACTCCTGATGATATTGTAAAGGAGTACGTGAAACTTGGAAATTCTTTAAAAATTCCAACTAATTTTTTTACACTTGTGACTGAGTATTTTGAACAGCATCAAGGAGGAGGTAAAAAACAAGCCTTAAAAGAAGAATTTGAACAATATTTAGAAGGGATTTCTCCTACAATTCTTGATTTTTATACTCACACAAATACATTTGAAGATGAATCTGAGATTGTTAAAGAGTTTGTTCATAACAATTCTACATATATTGTTCTTGACAAAACTCTCTTTTATCCAACAATGGGTGGACAAGCATGTGATTTGGGATACATTGATGGAAGAGAAGTTATTGATGTACTAAAAGTAGGAGAGATTATACTTCACAAAGTGAAGTAGTTCTTATCTTAAAATACTACTTCAAAAGGACAAATTTATAAATATCTAATAATTTAGAAAATTATGGTATATCAGTTTAATGCATTATATATTCCATCATCAAAAGAAGGAATATTTTCAGGAGTTAGGGTTATTGAGTCATCAGGATATGGTCAACTTGCTATGGACAATCCTTCATTAAGATTTCAGAATTGGGGAGATTTTCACTCAGATGTTGGACCTTTAAATATAGGAACTAGACTAGAAGAAATTTTAGGAGAGCTTCAAGAAGAAGGAGCTTTTAAGTCATCAAAATTATTAAAAGGAACTGGTTTGAATAATATTCAAAGTGAAAATGATCTTAAAACTGGTGATGCTGATGTATATATTGTTGATCAAGGTAGAAGAGGAGTAACACTTCATGTTCCAATGTTTGCAAAAAATAGTTCTTCTCAACACCAAGGAGAAGTAGCATATGGATTAGGTTCAATGCTAGTATTACCGCAATTATTTACAGATAGAATTGGATTTCAAGGAGGAAGTTACAGAGGAGATTGTGAAAAGGTAATTGTTGAATTTTCTAAATTAAATTCTACTTTACGTGAATTAGGCCTAAGTATGATAGATGATAGTGACAGAGATAGATATGATTTAATACATAGATAATTTAAGACTTAAAGTTTTTATCACTTAAAAAAAGTAAGAAATTTCTATATATGTTTTAAAGTATAAAAATTTATATGAAGCAACAAATGATGACTCAGGCAGAAGAATTTAATCTTTTGGATAATGCAGTAATTAATTTAATCGTTGAAAAAACGAAAATTAATAAGGAAAAGTATTCATTAATACTTTCAAAAACAGTAATTGTATATGTATTGTTAATTGCACTTGCAATGTTCTCAGCAGTTCAAGAATTTATTTCAAGAAGTTTACTGACAATGGTTTTAATAGTTGGAACATTATTACTATTTGTGGTTTATTTATATGTAATTGAGCATTTCTCTAAAATGGATAGAGATATTGATGAGGTAGTTTCACTTTTACAAACAAAAGCGTACGTTTCTCATAAAAACGATAAGAAAAAATAAATAATTTTTAATTAATTATTTAGTTATTGAGTTTTAAAAATCTATTCATTAAATTTAAGTTCATTTTTTTATATACTTCCAAAATACAAATTTTTAAATACTTTTATTTTATAAATATGATATGGATTTAAAAGATGAAATTATTAAACTAATTCTTAAAGAAGAATTTACTCCTATTCAATCATATTTGGAGAAAATAATTGAAGAAAATCAATTAGTAAATGCAAATCTTGTGTGTTGGGTCCCACATGAAGTAGCTTCAATTGTTCAAATTGGATGGGAAGATGGACTTTTAGATGATATTAAAGAATTCTTAAATGATACTGCTCCAAAAGATATATGGAAAAATCATGATGAACCTGGAACTCCATTTAGATATAATTTTCATCAACATATTAGAACAAAATTAGTTGGAAATGTTTCAATAACATTAATTGTAAAGGATGGAAAATTATTTATTGGAAAATATCAAGATTTATATTTTTATAGTCCAGTTTTTAATCATATTCCTGAGCAAATGATATTTTGTAGAATTATGAAATTTGATTAAAATTATTTTTCAAGTACTTTTAAATTTTCAACTCACTCATTATTTAAGTTATAGTGAGTTCTATTATTACATAAAAATATTTAATTATTTTTTAGAATCATCTTTTGAGGATTCTTTTTTAACTTTTTGAGGTTTTGGAGTTGTACTTATTTTTTTGTTTTCAACTCTTGCTCTTACTTTAAATCCTGCTTCTTCTAATGCTTTAATTACAGTTTTAGTATCAGCTTTTGCTTTAATGTTTACAGTTTTCATTAAAGGTTCAATATGTTGAACATTTACTTTTCTTCTTCTAACTTCTCCATCTAAAATTACAAAGTTATCATCAATTTTTTCAACTACAACACCATATTGCATTGCATCTCTTCCACTTGTTTTAATACATACTCTTCCTACTTCTAACATTTTTATCTAATTGTGTTATAGTTTCCTATATGTTGTAGTTACCTACACACTATAACTAAATACAAATAACACAAAAGCTTTTATAAATTCTACTTTTTGAATTAATATATGAGTAATATTATTATTAAAGTTGAGGATTTGAAAAAAGAATTCAAAATTCCAAAAAAAGCTGAAAATTTATCTCTGTGGAAACAAAAATTATCTTGGTTTTATAGAGAATGGGAGATTAAAAAAGCAGTAGAGGGAGTTACTTTTCAAATTCAAGAAGGAGAAATTCTAGGGTATTTAGGTCCAAATGGGGCGGGAAAGAGTACTACTATTAAAATGCTCACAGGAATTTTACATCCAACTAGTGGGAGTATTGAAGTTCTTAAGGGTTTAAACCCATTTAAAAATAGAAGAGAATATACACAAGAAATTGGAGTTGTATTTGGTCAGAGAAGTATTTTAGCGTATGATATTCCTGTAAAAGATAGTTTTAGACTTTTTAAAGCAATTTATGGACTTAGTGAAGAGTTTTATCAAGAACGTTTAGATATGTTAGTTACAATGTTAGGCGTTGATAAATTTTTTGAAACTCCATATAGGATGTTAAGTCTAGGTGAGAAGATGAGGTGTGAACTTGCTGCGAGTTTTATTCATCAACCTAAAATTGTATTTTTAGATGAACCAACTATTGGACTTGATGCTCAAGCTAAAATCACAATTCGTAAATTTTTAAAAGAAATTAATAGAAAAGAAAATACGACTATTTTAATTACCACACATGATATGGATGATATTGAGGAATTGTGTAGAAGAATTATCGTAATTGATGAAGGAATTGTGGCATATGAAGGAAGTGTGAAGAGGTTTAAGGAGAAATATGCAAATACAAAGCAAGTTGATGTGAGTTATACTTTAGTTACAAATAAAGAAAAACTACTGCAATTAGATACAAAATATGGAATTGAAAATACTATTGAAAAATCTAAATCGTATGAATTTCCTTTAAATGAAAGTTTAGGAAATTTTCTAAAAGAACTTGTGAGTTGTGTTGAAATTCAAGATTTATCAATTCATGAGCCAAAGTTAGAAAATGTGATTGCAGAGATGTATGAAAAAGAAAATAAGGAAAAGAAGAAGAGGGAGAAATTAAGGAATTAGTTATTAACTTGAATTATAATGAATAAAGAATAAATATAAAATGAATAAAGAATTATTTGAGATGAAAAAATATGTTGAATATTTGAAAATAGGTTTTAAAACTTCAATTGAGTATAAATCTTATATTTTAGGAGCATTGATTACTCCTGCGTTTATGGGATTTTTCTTTTATTTTATTTGGAGCTATATTTATGATGTTCGATACACTGCTGCAATAGAAGAAGGTATATTTACAGGTGCATTTTCAAATTTCACTATTGGAGGTTTTACATTTGAAGAGATGCTCGTATATTTATTAATTGGACTTTTATTTTCAGTTGTGCGTTCAACTCAGGTAAGTGAAGAGATTTCTGAGAAAATTAGAAGTGGTGATATTTCAATCTTTTTGTGTAGGCCTGTGAGTTTTATTAAATCAATTGTATTTCAAAGTTTTGGTGCTAAAATTATTAATTTGAGTGTATTTGGATTTTTACTTGTTGCAATGACATTTGTATTACAATTACCAACTCCTCCTCTTACAATTTTAATGATATTTTTATTATATGCTGTATGTATGATTATATTTGATATATTTTTATATGTAATGATTGGGGGACTCTCTTTTTGGTTTGTAGAAATTTGGGGAATTAGAGCTTCAATTGAGCAAGTGTTATGGATATTATCAGGAAGAGTGTTGCCTTTGACATTATTTCCTCAAATTATGCAGACAATTTTAGTATTTACCCCATTTTTATACCTAGAGTTCACATTTGCAAGTTTATATTTAGGTAAATTAACAGTATTTGAAGCTCTAAGGGCAATGGGAATTTTCACACTATGGATTACTTTGATGGGAGTTGGAACATGGTATTTATACAAAAAAGGATTTGAGAAAGTATCTTCATTTGGAGGATAGAATCTTGTTAAGTTTTATTACATAAAACTTGAATATATTTTATAATAAAAAATGATTATTAATAACATACAAAGGAATTTTGAATTTATTTCAACTCGTTTTAAACTTGGACTTTTAGAAAATAGAGAGTATAAGATTAATCTTGTAATGGTATTATTATTTGATACTTCAATTTTACTTGCCTCTTTTATTCTTTTGATGATTTTAGAACAAATTAGTGGTGTGACTTCATAGAGTGCATTAGAATTTTGTATGTTTTTAGCATTTGCTCTACTTAATGGGAAAATTAATTTTGCAATAACATTTAGGGATTTTAAGCAAGTATTGTTAAGAGGAGACTTTAATTTATTTTTAATTAGGCCAATTCATCCCTTTTTATTTTTATTTTCTCAAAGGTTTAATGGTGCAAACTTACTCTCAGGAATTGTTATAGTTCTTCCAATTACAATACTATTATCTTTATTTTTTGAACATATTATATTGGGGTGGATATTATTTATTATAGGAGTGATTCATTGTACAGTATTGTTTTGGTTTATTGAACTTGTTGCATTTTTTTTAAAAGATAATTCTTTTATCTCAACTCCTATTAAAAGAGCAACATGGTTTTTTGAAGAGTATGTTCCTTTATTTTTACAAAATACATCATTTTTTAATATACTTGGAGTAATTCCAAGCGTAATTTTTGCATTTTTAGCAGTTGATGTGATGAATGGTAATTTTGAGTATTTATTTTTACTTATAGCATCAGTAATTTCAATTCCGATATTGAGTTTTTTTTGTATTATTTTGTGGAAATTTGGAATTAAAAAATATGAAGCATATGGATGAGTATTTTCATAAATTTAACGTAGTTTTATAAATATTAAATCACTAATAATGACATATCGTGACAAAAGGTGATAAAAAGTGACACAAATTAGACTTGAAGCAGATAATTATACTCTTAGAGTTCTTGATGTAATTAAGGGAAAATATGGACTTAAAAATAGAAGTGAGGCTCTTAAAAAATTTGCAAAAGAATATGGAGAAGATTTTGTTGAACCTGAATTAAGTGATAGTTATGTTCAAATGCTTAGAGAACAAGTTGAGGAATATGAAAAAAATCCAAGTAAATTTAAGAAATCCTCTATTGATGATGTAGATACATTATGGGAGGATTGAGAATTATGTTTGAATTTAGTTCAACAAGTGTATTTGATAAGAAATTTAAATTAATGTTAAAAAAAGATAAAGTTCTTGCAAATGCTACTAAAAACAAAATTAAAGAAATTGTATCTCAAAATACTCAGACAATTGATATTTATAAAAATCTAAAAAAACCTCTTCAAGATATGAAGAGAATTCATATTACAGGACAATATATATTACTATTTAAAGTATACAAGGAAAATAATATGATTTTAATAGTTGATATCTTACACAGAGATGTTGCATATAAATAAGTATTTAAGTTAGGGCATTTATAAGTTTTAATAAGTTCTAATAAAGGTAATTGAGATGAATTAATTTAAATGGTAATAATTAAAAACAATTAAAAATGAATAAAGAGATTGAATATTTTAAAGTAAGACTTGGACTTTTATGGCTTGAAAATAAAGAGTATAAAATTAATCTACTTATGGGTTTCATTTCAAATATTAGTCTTTTTATAACAGTTATTGCTCTATATATGGTTGTTGGAAATTTATTTTTATTTGAATATGGATTTAGAATTGTTGACTTTATCTTACTTTTTTCTTTGTTATTATTCTCCTCTATATTATGGAGATTATTTGCAAATTCAAGACTTAGTGAGATGCTTAAAAGAGGAGACTTTAATAAAATATTAACACTTCCTGTATCAGCTTTTGTTTTTCAAGCTCCTTTTAGCATGTTTGGAGTGGGACTAATTAATATACTTACTAATTTTGTAATACTTATTATTCTTTTAGTAATATTTTATTATCCTATGTTTTATATAGTTGGATTTCTAATTATATTTTTAGGAAATATATTTCAATTTACACTTATGAATTGTATCTTTTCTTTTTCATTTTTTATGAAGGAAAATAGTTTTTTATATAGATTATATTATAATTCAGTTACAGGAAGTGTTGAACAATTTACTCCAATAGCATTTTCAAATTCTCCTGTGTATATGTTTATGGCTCTTTTACCAGCTTCAATATATGGATTTTGGGCAGTAGAAGGATTTAAGGGAAACTTTGAAATGCTCAATATTATAATTGTTACAAGTTTAGTTGGAATTTGTATATTTTCAATAATTACATATATAAATTGGAAAATTGGAATTAAGAGATATGAAGGATTTGGAGGATAAAAGTAAAATTAAAAATGTTACAAAAATATGATATAAAAGTTGGTTCAATACGATATTATTGGAATTATTTTAAAGAGAATTTTAAAATTAGTTTTAAAAATCAAGTTGAGTACAAGGCAAATTTATTCTCCTCTTTATTAGAAAATACGATATTTTTTATGATTACTCTTCTCTTTGGATATGTAATTTTTGAAAATATTATTCTAATTGAAGGATTTGGATTTTATGAGTTTTTATTATTTGCTTTTTTAATAAATATTTATGGTGATTTAATAGGTTTTTTTTGGCACGGAACTGCTTCTTCATTAGATATACTCATTAAAAGAGGAGATTTAAATTCATATCTTACTAAACCTATGAATCCTTTTTTAGGATTTTTATTTATGAAACGATTTAATCCTTTAATTTTTATTATATATGATATGATTTTATATGTTCCAATATTGTTATATCTTTTTAATTTTGAGTTGTTAAGTATTATATATTCATTACTATTGTTATTTGTATTAATTATATTTGGAGTAATTTTTATACGATTTTTAGATAGTTTTACTTGGATTTTTTTAGAAGCTCGAAAAGTGTTATTATATCAATTATATTTTCAAGGAATTCAACACAATGTAGGAAGATTCCCAATGTTATTTTTTGATAAAAATCCTGCTATGATGATATTTTTAGGAGGATTTGGTTTTTACTATATTTCTATGTGGATACTCCCTTTATTATTAACAGGTTTATTTCAAGTTAGATTGTATGAAATTATTATGATATTAAGTGTTACTAGTATATCAATTATAACTATTATAATTAATTGGAAGATAGGACTTAAAAAATATGGAGCATTTAGTTAAGACTTAGTATTATTTAGATTTAGATTTATTTTTATATCAAAAATTACAAATTCTTTTAAATTCTCCTTAACTTTATTCTTTTATAATGTCAGTTGAGAATCAAGAAGTTAAAGATGCTATTTATCAAGCTGCTCTTGAAAATGCAGTATTATTTAAAGGTCAAGCAAATCCTAAAGCGTTAATTGGAAAAATTATGCCAAAGTTTCCAGAGATGAAAAGTGATATGAAAACATTAATGAGTTTAATTAATTCAGGTGTTGAAGAAGTAAATGCACTAGGTTTTGAAAAACAACAAGAATTGTTGCTTGAAAATAATCCTGATTTTTTTGAGGAAAAAGAAGAGAAGAATAAAAAGATAAGTAAACTTCCAGATGTTCCACAAGAGCTTCAAGGAAAACCTCTTATTATGAGATTTCCTCCTGCACCTAGTGGAAATTTACATTTAGGTCATTTATTTGGACTTGTATATAATTATGAGTATGCAAAACAAAGTGGAGGGGAAATTATTTTAAGACTTGAAGATACTAATCCTGAGAATATTTCTCTTGATAATTATACAGCTGTAATTGAAGATGCTCAATGGGTGTGTGATAATTCAATTAAACAAATTTTTTATCAATCAGATAGAATTGAGTTATACTATAAATATTTACAACAATTAATTGAGCAAGGAGATGCGTATGTTTGTGAACAAGATCTTGAAGTGTTTAAAGAGTTAGTTGATAATAAACAAACTAATGGGTGCCGAGAGTTAGATTCATCTATTCATTTACAAAGATTTGAGAAGATGAAAGCAGCAGAGTATGAAGAAGGTCAAGCAGTTATTAGAATTAAAACTAATTTAGAACATAAAAATCCTGCAATGAGAGATTTTGGTCTTGCAAGGGTAAAGTATGGGAATCATGCAAGAGTTGGAGATACATATGCACTTTGGCCGATGTATAATTTATGCTGTGCAATTGATGATTCAGTAATGAATGTTTCATATATTGTAAGAGGAAAGGACTTAGAAGTAGGAGCTGAGAGACAAGATATTATTAAAGATAAACTTGGATTTACAAAAGTTCCATATTTTCATTATGGTAAGATGAAATTTACAGATTTAGAACTTTCTAAAACTAAACTTACTGAACAAATTAAACAAGGAGTGTATGATAGTTGGGATGATGTAAGACTTCCAACTATAAAATCGTTTAGAAAAAGAGGATTTAGAGCACAAGCATTTAGAAAATTATTAGTTGAAATGGGTATGTCAAAAAGAGATTCGAAAATATCTAGTTTAGAATATATGAAATCTCTTGAATTTTTCAATAAAGAAATTATTGAGCCAATTTCAAAAAGAGCATTTAGTGTAATGAGTCCAAAAAATGTAATTATTACAAATTTTGAGGAGATGAATATTTCACAAATTCAAGCTCCTGTGCATCCTGCAAATGAGAGTTTGGGGAAAAGATTAATTGAGATTAGTAATTCAATTGTAGTAGAGGAAAAAGATACTCAGAAATTACAAGAAGGAGATTTAATTAGACTTATGCATTTTGCAAATTTTGAAATAATTTCAAACTCACAAGATACTTTAGAGCTAAAATATATCTCACAAGAATATTCAAAAGATTTGAAACTTAAAGGAAATATTCATTTTGTGTGTAAAGAGTATAGTGAGAATATTCAAATTGTTAACACTCAAAATGTTGTTGAAGAGGTAATTTGTGAGAAATTGAGTTATAATTTAGAGTTTGAAGATTATTTACAATTTGAAAGAGTTGGGTATGTTAAGTTTGAAAGAGAAGGAAGTGGAAAGAAATTATTTTATTTCACACAAGAATAAGTTTTAAAATTTCCAACAAATTTATAAATGAATTCAAATTTAATATCATTATTCTAAGATGAACTTAGAGGTTTTAAAGTACATTTAATTTACAAGATGGCTGTATGTATAATTTCGGTCCCGTAGTGTACCAGACCAACTTTAAAAAGTTGTTTCAAAACTGATACCTTACAGTATACAACTACAGTCCCGTAGTGTAGTGGACTATCATTTGAGACTTTGGATCTCAAGACCCCAGTTCGAATCTGGGCGGGACTATTTTTTAAATTGAGTTAAATTCTATTATATTAATTATGTGTGTTAATTATAATTTTAAACCTAGATCTAAGCTAGATATTGAAGATCCTTTTGATAGGGAATTATTATCACATGCACAAGGTTTAATTAATATGGTTGAATCTAATGATGATTTAAGATACGTTTTAACTTTTAATAATCAATATACTGATTTAGCAAGATATGTAATTGAAGAAGGATTTCATGCCCAAGAAGATATTGAAAAATTGATTGAAAGAGTTGTAAAGTTTAACTTAGAAGATGCTTTAGAAAGTTTAATTCATAATGGCTTTAAAGGAATCAATGAAAATTCTAGGTTTGATTTAAATATTGCACTAAAGAGGAGATATATTACTTCTGGTGAAATTAGAGATAAGTTGAGATAGGGAGATTCTAATTGATATAAATGAAAACTTATATAAACAAAAACACATTTATTTTAATTAAATAGCTAAATTTTTTAGTTAGGAGTTATATAAAAATGTCAGATATTAAATTACAACATGCAAGTGCTCTTAGAAGTGGAAGTTACATTTTAGTAGACGGGGAACCGTGTATTGTGAAAGATACTCAAACTTCAAGACCAGGAAAACACGGGCATGCTAAGGTTAGAATTAAGGCTACTTCAATTCTTACAGGTTCAAATAAAGAAGTTGTAAAACCTGGGCATGATAATGTAGAAGTACCACTTATTTTAAAAAAAACGGCTCAAATTTTATCAATTGTTGGAGATGATATTGAAATGATGGATATGGAAACATATGAAAATGTTTTAGCAGATAGAAAGTTTGCCGAAGATGATATTAAAGATTCTCTAGAAGCTGGTCAAAGTGTTTTATTTTGGCAAGTGACAGGTAAAATTTTAATCAAACAAATTACGGGGAGTGAATAAAGATGGGAACATTTAAAGAAGCAGAAGCAAGATTATTCAAAGATATATATGTATGTCAAAGAACTGGTCGAAAGATTAGACTTCCAATTAATAAATTTTTAGCTGGAAAATACTCAGTTAGGAAAGGAATGAGTAAATATTTAAGACCTATTAGAAGAAGATCTAAAAAATAGGGGCATAAATAAATTATTATTTAGGTTAATATCTTTTTTTGAAGATTTATTAACGGAATAATTATTAAATTAAGAGATAAATTTATAAATACAGGTTTTATTAAATAATTAAATACAAAATGGCAGGATTTTTTAGTAAATTAGGTGGAAAAAGAGAAACGTATGTTGAAGATACTCAAGATGAGTACTTAGCATTGAATGAGAGTGAGATTATTGTTAATAATCCAAAAAGGGAGTACGATGTTGAGGTTCAAGTATTTGTTCTTGATGATTATGAACATATTAGAAAAATTTTAGATACTATTAGAAGTGAAACTACTATGTGTTTAATTGATATTCATTTACTAAGAAATAAAGATCCTGATGAATTAAAAAAGGCAATTGATAAACTTAAAAAAACTGTTGAAGCAGTAAGTGGTGAATTAATTGGTTTTCATGAGAACTGGATTATGGCAATTCCAAAAAATGTTAAAGTTAGAAGAAATAAATAGTTCATAATCATTAATTTTTATATTCTTAATTATTAAATTTATATTTTTTAAAATTTTTAATATGTTTTTTTACATTTAAGTTTAAAAAGGCTTATTGAATATGTGAATTATTACTTACTAATTATTACAATCCTTTTTATACTAGAAATTTTGTTTTTTTTATATTACGAAGCTAAAACAAACTTTTATAGTTTTTTTAGTGTAATACTGGTTAAAAAATGGATTTCCTAGTTAAAAATGCGTTAGAAAATATGAATGATTCTACATCAGAATTAGATCAATATGAAGTAGGGCAAGCTCGAATGGTTGTTGTTGGGTGTGGTGGTGCTGGTCAAAATATGATTGATTGGTTATACTCAAAAGGTGTTCAAGGAGCTGAAATTGTTGCAATTAATACAGATTTACAAGATTTGAAATTGAAACAAGCAGATAAAAAAATTCTAGTTGGAAAAGAAGTAACTAGAGGTTTAGGAGCTGGTGGAAGACCTGAGAAAGGTGCTGAAGCTGCTCAAGAGAGTGCTCAAGAAATTAAAGAAGCAATTCATGGTGCTGATATGGTATTTGTGTGTGCTGGTATGGGTGGAGGAACTGGAACAGGAGTTGCTCCTGCTGTTGCTAAAATTGCAAAAGATATGGGTGCAATTGTAATTGGAGTTGTAACTATGCCTTTTAGTATTGAGAGAGCAAGAATTGATAAAGCTGAATTTGGTTTGAGAAAATTAAGATCAGCGTGTGATACTGTTGTTGTAATTGATAATAATAGACTTGTTAAAATTGCGGGTCAACTGCCAGTAAAACAAGCATTTGCAGTTGCTAATGAATTAATTTCTGTTATGATTAAAGGAATTGTAGAGATTATTTCAACACCTTCACTTGTAAACTTAGACTTTGCTGATGTAAAAGCAATTATGTCATCAGGTGGTGTTGCAACTGTTGGAATTGGTGCAAGTGATACGAATAGAAGAGTTGAAGAAGCTGTAGCTGAAGCGTTAGAAAATCCTTTACTTGATATTGAGTATAGAGGGGCAACTGGTGCTTTAATTCACATTACAGGTGGAGAAGATATGATTTTAGAAGAAATTAATAGAGCAGGAGAATTAATTACTGAACATTTACATCAAGATGCAAATGTTATTTGGGGAGCAAGAGTTGATGAGAGTCATAATAAAAGAATTACTATTATGAGTATTACAACTGGTGTGAATTCACCTCAAATTTTAGGTCATGAAACTAAAGAAGAGAGTATTAAAGCTGGAGAGAGAAATGCTTCAGATTTAGGAATTAAAACTGTGTATTAAAATATTAAAAAATAAAAATAATAATTGAAGTTAGTTGGTGGAATAGGAAACATTAATTAATGAGTTATTTATTTTTTTTAATCAGTTTATCTCGATTTAAATTATTTTTCTATTTTGGTTTTTTCTATATTTGAATTAACTTTAGTTTTTGTCTTGAGTTGAAATATTTTTGAGTTAATGTTTTTTTATTTTGTATACGTGTGATATGAACTAAAATTTGTTATTTTTTAGTAAGGTTCTAAATATATTTAAATACGAGGAGTTCTATGTTTGTATGGTAACAATTTTTTCATGGAATGTTAATGGGATTAGAGCAATTTTGAATAAGGGATTTTATGATTTCGTAAAGGAGTTTGAACCTGATGTGTTGTGTCTTCAAGAAACAAAAGCGTATGAAGAACAGGTTAAAATGAATATGTCTGAATTTGGATATGAGTATGAGTATTGGAATAGTGCTGATAAAAAAGGGTATTCTGGAGTTGCTATTTTTTCTAAAATTAAACCTATTGATATTATTTATGGGATTGAGGGACTTGAATTGTCAAATTCTGAAGGGAGAGTGTTAACATGTGAGTTTGAAAATTATTATGTAGTAACAGTTTATACTCCTAATGCAAAAGATGATTTATCAAGAATTCCTCTTCGTTATGAGGAGTGGGATCCTGCTTTTTTGAGATTTTGTAAACAACTTGAGATGAAAAAACCAGTTATTTTTTGTGGAGATTTAAATGTGGCTCATGAGCCAATTGATTTGAAAAATGATAAGGCAAATGTTGGGAAAAAGGGTTTTACATATGAAGAAAGAGAGGGTTTTAGTAATTTTATTGAAGCTGGTTTTATTGACACATTTAGAGAATTATATCCTCAAGAAGAAAAATATTCTTGGTGGACATATATGGGAGGAGCGAGGTCAAGAAATGTAGGTTGGCGTATTGATTATGTATGTATTTCTAAAATATTAAATGAAAATTTAATTGATGCTAAAATTCACAATGATGTGATGGGTTCAGATCATTGTCCTGTGAGTGTTATTCTAAAAGAGTAATTTATGTTTATTCTTGATTATTTTTATTTTATTTGAGTATCGTTTCAAATTTCATTTTTATTTTAAAGCTTAAATTGTTATTATTTTAGTTAAGTGATACATAATTTTTATTAATTTACTTAAATTTATGTGATTTATATGTTAGCAAATAATAATAAAGATAGTGTGAGTAACAATTTGGTTAAGAAAACTAAAATTATTGCAACTCTTGGTCCTTCAAGTGATAGTGTTGCTGTAATTAAGAAATTGTATAAAGAAGGTATGAATGTTGCAAGATTGAATTTTTCGCACGGGAGTTATGAATATTTTGAGCAATTAATTAATAATGTGAGAAAAGTAAGTGATGAAATTACAATTCTTCTTGATACTAAAGGTCCTGAGATTAGAACTAGTCCTATTGATTCTCAAAATGATTTGGAATTAAAATTGAATCAAAAAATTAATCTTTCAAATGATATTTCTAAATTAACTACTTCTTCTTTAATTCAATTAGATTATAAACATTTATTTGAAGTTAAACCTAAAAATATGGTTTTTATTGATGATGGGAGTATTGGAATTGAGGTGATATCAGTTTCTTCAAAAGATAAAATTGTTCAAGGGGTAGTTAGAATTCCAGGTAAATTGGGTTCTAAAAAAACGGTATCAATTCATGGTCATAATGTGAATATTCCATTTTTATCTAAAAAAGATAAGGAAGATATTAAATTTGGTATTAAACAAGGTGTTGATGTAGTGGCTGCGAGTTTTGTGAGAAAGGAAAAAGATGTAATTGAACTTGAGAAATTTTTAGAGGATAATGGAGGAAGAGGAATTAAGATTATTTCAAAAATTGAACATGGGGAGGCTTTAGAGAATATTTCTGGAATTATTGATAGAAGTTTTGGAATTATGGTGGCACGTGGAGATTTAGGAGTTGAAGCGCCTATTGAAAAAGTGCCTTTTATCCAAGAGAGATTAGTTGCAATGTGTAATGAGTTTGGAAAACCTGTAATTGTTGCAACTCAAATGCTTGAGAGTATGAAAAGTAGTAAAGTTCCAACAAGAGCAGAAGTTAATGATGTAGCTCAAGCGATATTGCAAGGAGCTGATTGTGTAATGCTCTCAGGAGAGACTGCAAATGGAAAATATCCTGAGTTTGCTGTATCTATGATGTGTAAAATTTGCAGAGAGTATGACCCATTAGTTGAGGGGTATGTTGCTGATTCTATGAATGATTCATCAAAGGATTCAAAAGGTAATGAATTAAGTGTTGTTCGTAAAAATCAAAAAGAAGCTTCATTGTTTGTTACAAAATCAGCATATTATGCTGCAAGAGATTTACAAGCTCAGGCAATTTTAGTTCCAACTGAGAGTGGATTTAGTGCTAGAAAAATTTCAAGATTTAAACCGAAGTGTGATATTTTAGCAGTTACTAAAGATATGAGAGTATTTAGACAATTACAAATGTCTTGGGGAGTGAGACCTTTTATTCATACAAGTGAGTATGAGAATCATGATGGTATGATAAATGTACTTGTACAAGAATTAGTTACTAAAAAAGTGTTGGATAAGAAGAGACGGGTTGTAATTGCGTCAGGAAAAGTTGTAAATAAAAAAGGACATACAAATACACTTGAGATCTATAGGGTTGAAGATATTTTAAGTAGAAGTTAGGAATCTTTATAATTTTCATATTTTTTGCTCTTTTGTGCATTTTAGTTGCATAAGGGTTTTATTCTTTTCACTTCTAAAAAGAGAAAACACAATTATATATGTATTTAACTTGATATTTTGTTTACAATGCATAATTGCATTGAATAGATTAAAAATGATGTATTCAAATAATAAAAAAGCTGCTCAAGGAGTAGGAACATTGATTATTTTCATTGCTTTAATTTTAGTAGCAGCAGTAGCTGCAGCGGTATTAATTAGTACTGCTTCAAATTTACAATCCTCAGCTTTTGATGTGGGTTCTCAAACAAATGAGAGAATTTTAACATCAGTTGAAGTAGTTCAAATTGTTGCTAGTAATACAAGTGATGGATTTATTAATGCAACAGAAGATACGTATAGAATTAGAATGAGATTAGGTGCAGGTTCAATGCCTATTAAATTAGACGATTTAACTGTTTCAGTTGATACTTCATCAAACTCACAAGTATTAACATTTAACGATTCAGCTGCGTCACAGTCTACATTTAACGTAACATATAGAACTGGAGTTTCTCAAAGAGAAGGTTATTTAGAGCCAGGTCAATTAGTGGATGTTTTATTCTTAGCTGAAGCTGATGTTGGAGAGAGAGAGAGAATTTCTTTTACAATTTTAAGTACTAATGGAGCACCATTGCCAGTTAGTTTATTAACACCTAGTGTTATGATTCAAGAAACAACTACATTATATCCATAAATTTAGGATATAATTTTTATTTTCTTGTTTAAAATTTTGATGATTTTACTTATTTATATTTATACGGTTCTGGTTATTTTTAAATTTACTTCTAAAAAGAGAAAACATAATTATAAATGATTTTTAGTTCTCATTTTACTTACAATGTATTTTTTACATTGAATAGATTAAAAATGATGTATTCAAATAATAAAAAAGCTGCTCAAGGAGTAGGAACATTGATTATTTTCATTGCTTTAATTTTAGTAGCTGCAGTAGCTGCAGCAGTATTAATTAGTACTGCTTCAAATTTACAATCCTCAGCTTTTGATGTAGGTTCTCAAACAAATGAGAGAATTTTAACTTCAATTGAGGTTGTCCAAATTATTGCAAGTAATACAAGTAATGGATTTATTAATGCAACAGATGGTGATACTTACAGAATGAGAGTAAGATTAGGAGCAGGTTCAATGCCTATTAAATTAGATGATTTAACTGTTTCAGTAGATACGGCTTCAAATTCACAAGTTGTAATATATGAAGATGGACCTATTGTTGGAGAACCTGATTTATTTAATGTAACATATAGAACAGGAGCTCCTGCAAGAGATGGTTATTTAGAGCCAGGTCAATTAGTTGATATTTTATTTGAAGCTGAAGCTAATGTTGGGGAGAGAGAAAGAATTACATTTACAGTTTTAAGTACTAATGGTGCACCTGTACCAGTTAGTTTATTAACACCAAGTGTTATGATTCAAGAATCAACTTCATTATATCCTTAAATTTGGGATATAATTTTTATTTTCTTGTTTAAATTTTAATGGTTTTTTTCTATTGTTTTTTACAATTTGTTGATTATTCACTTTCATGAAAAGAATATTAGTTCTTACTTTTAAATAGTAAATATTTAGAAAGATTTATAAATATCAAAGTATTGATATAATCACCACTATAAAATAGTTGAAAATGGTAAGTTCCGTTAAATTTTTAATGACAATGATTGCAGTAATGCTCTCATTAGTATTTGTTAATGCTGCTCCTTTTACAGTTGAGAGTATGAATGTTCAAAATGTAAATGATGAGTATGTTGTTACATTAACAATGCAAAATGAAAATGTATCATCAGGAGTTTTTACTGATGTATTTTTTGAAATAGAAGGAGTTGTTACAAGACAAAGTGTAACGGTTGATCAAGCTAGTTCAACTCAAACGTTTAAGTTAAATGATGTTTTATCAAATTACAATAGTTTAGTTGTAGGTAATTCATATAGATTAACTGTTGAAGTTGGAAATACTAGTGTGAGTCAATCATTTGTATTCAATACAATGGCTGAAGAATCAGGTCTTCCTGTATCAATTAGTTCAGTTGAAGTAAATGGTGCAAGATTAAATGATTTCTCATCACTAAGTGTTCAAAATGGTGGAGTTGTAGATATTACAGTTTCATTTATTGGTCAAAGAGATGCAGATAATGCAAGATTTAGAGCTGATATTCAAGGATATGAGCAAGCAATTTTACAAGATTCAACTAACTTATTTAGAGTTAGACAAGGAGTTGCTTCTACTCAAACTTTAAGAATTAATCTGCCAGCAGATATGAATTCACAAAGAGAATATATTTTAAGAGTATATGGAAGTAATGATTTATCAGGATTAACATATAAAGAATATTCCTTATTTGTTGATACACAAAGACATAGAGTTGATATTGTTGATTTAGTTATGTCTCCTTCAACAGGAGTTGAACCAGGTCAAGCTGTTATCTCAAATGTTAGAGTAAATAATAGAGGACAACAAAATCAAGGTACTGTTAAAGTAATTGTTGAAGTTCCAGAATTACAAATTAGAGCTGAGAGTTACTTAACTAATTTAAATGTTGGTGAAGCTAGAACTAGTGAAGATATGTATTTAGGAGTTCCAAGAGATGCTAAACCAGGAAGATATACTGCTAATGTAATTACTCAATATAATGATGGATATACACAATCAAAAACAGAATTTGATTTTATTGTGTTAGCTCCTCTTCAAGTGAGTGATTCAAGATTAATTATTAGTACAGGAAATATTGGTCAATTAGAGGCTGGAAAAACTACTTCATTTGATGTTGTTATTGTAAATCCAACTTCACAAGCAAGAGCAATTTCAATTGTTCCAAATGATATGTCTTGGGCTAGTGTTAATGTTGCACCTTCAATTTCAGCAGTTGCTGCTGGATCTGATAGAACATTTAGAGTAGATGTTACACCTACAAGTAATGCTCAAGGTACTCAAACTTTAAGATTATTTGTAAGAGATGAAAATAATGTAGTACAAGAAATTTCAATTCCAGTATCTGTTCAAGAATCACAAGATTCAACGAGTACTTCATGGAATTGGGTTAATATTGCTTTAATTGTATTTATTATTGTAATGTTGTTAATCTTATTATTATTATTAATTGCAGTACTTAGAGGAAGAAATTCAAATGAGTCTTCAACAGATTCAATTGATTCTGAGCATGATGAAGCTGATGAATATTATTAAATATTCATTTAGAATAATTTTTTAACTAATGTTTAAAATTTTTTTAAATTATTTGAATGATCATTTTTAGTCAATTCAAGTAATTATTTTTAATCTATTGAGTATCTATTTCTATGTTAAAGTAACTTTTGGATTGTTTTAGATTGTTTTAGATTATTTTAGTATTGTTTTAACTATGAGTTATTTTTATTTATAGCCTAGATAAATATTTCTAATGATAATTTATGTAATGATAATGTTTAAATAGTTACAATTTTTAAATTGTTTTATATGCAAGAAGATATTATATTAAAAGTTAAAAAATTGGATGTGAGGGCTGTTATGCCTTCTAAAAGAGAAGAAGATGCAGGATTTGATTTATATGCTTTATATGATGAGAGTTATCATATTTTAAAACCTTTAGAGATTTGGCTTGCTCCAACTGGTATTGCAACTCAATTCTCTAAAAATTGGGTTCTTCTTCTGCATGAGAGAAGTTCAACAGGAATTAAAGGAATTGCAAAACGAGCAGGAGTAATTGACTCAGGATATAGAGGAGAGATTAAAGTTGCTCTTCAAAATATTTCAAATAAACATATTATTTTTATCTCAAAAGAAGTTGAAGAAGAAGAGGTTTTAAAAAAAGAGAATTTACAAATAAGTAATGTCATATTTTATCCTCAAGAAAAGGCTATAATTCAAGCAATTTTAATGTATGCACCACATCCAGATGTATTAGAAATTGAAGAATTTGATGAAGATTCATCAAGAGGGGAAGGAGGATTTGGAAGTTCAGGTAAATAGTACTATTGAAGTTTTATTTAAAGTACTATTAAAGTACTATTAATGCTTATGAATTGGGGGAAAATTACTCGACCAAAAGATTTATAAAGGCAATCTAATTAATACTATATTAGAAGGTTCAAACAGCCTTGGGTTACACCTGTTCCCATCTCGAACACAGAAGTTAAGCCTGGTTGGCCTATATAAGTACTGAACTCAGTTTTCGGAAACATTTCGGTGACCTTCACTTTTTAAAAAATAATTCTAAGAAATTTACTTAATTTATGCACTACATTTATATCTATTATGTTGGTTCAATAAAAGATTCAAGTATAAAACAATTAGTTGCAGACATTTCTAAACGGTTAAAGTTTGTTAAATTTGTTGAGCTTCAATTACCAAAAGGTTCAAGTTCTTTTAAACTAAAATCTCAAGTACAAGAAATAGAGAGAGAAATTATTATTTCAAAAGTATTTGATAAACATGACTGTGTTATAATTTGTACTGAAAAAGGTGAAGAGTATTCTACTCAAGGGTTTTATTCTACTCTTAAAAAATTAGACAGAGAACTTGCTTTTGTAATTTCAGGAGCATATGGACCTCACATAGATATTCTCAATAAAGCTTCACTTAAATTAAGTCTTTCTAAATTAACATTTACTCACGAAATGGCGTTATATATTCTTATAGAACAAATTTATAGGGCTCAATGTATTGAAAATAATATTGATTATACTAAATAATTTTGTTATTATATTATTTTAAAGATTAATAGTTGAATTTTAATTAATTTGAAAAAATTATTTATTGTATTAAAAATACGAAATTATATAAATACTTACTTTTAAAATTATATATAGTATGGGAACATATGTAATAGCTGTTGGAGGTTCATTAATTGTGCCTGAAGAGATTAATTTAACGTTTTTACACGCATTTAAGCAACTTATTTTAAAACGAGTTGAGAGAGGAGATAAGTTTATTTTAGTGGCTGGAGGAGGTAAAATTGCACGTAAATATAGAGATGCTGCAGCTGAGATAGGGGAGATTGATAATGAGGAGAAAGATTGGCTTGGAATTCATTGTACAAGATTAAATGCTCACTTACTTAGAACTATTTTTAAACAAGATGCATATCCAAGACTTTTTAAGAGCTTTGATGATCCTCTAAATGCGTTTAAAGAGCCAATTTTAATTGGAGCTGGAATGAAACCTGGAAGAAGTTCTGATTATCCTGCTGTATTTTTAGCTAAAAGATTTTCAGCAAGTCATGTTATTAATTTATCAAATATTGAATATGTATATACAGAAGATCCAAGACTTAATCCTGAGGCTGAGAAATTTTCACAAATTTCATGGAAGAGTTATTTAGATATTATAGGAACTCGGTGGGATCCTGGTATGTCTGCTCCTTTTGATCCTGTTGCTTCAAAAGAGGCTATGGATAATGAAATTAAAGTTGCAATGGTTAATGGTTCAAAACTATCTAATTTGGAGAAATTTTTTGAAGGAGAAGAGTTTGGAGGAACATTAATAGGAGTTGAGAAGGATAAGAAAATTTAGATTAAAATGATAAAAACTAAAGAGGATGCACAAAGATTATTGGAGCAATATGTGGAAGATGATTATCAAAAATTACATGCTCAAATGGTTGCTTGTGCACTTGAAGGATATGCAATAAAAAATAATAAATCGGAAGATGAAGTATTTTTATATTGGCTCACCGGTTATTTACACGACATTGATTTTTATAAATTTCCAACTTCTCATCCTAAAGAGTCACTTCAATGGTTTAAAGATTGGGGTTTATCTGATGAACTAATTCATGCAATAGAAGCTCATGCTTTAGGATTTAATGGATTTACAACTGAGCCTGAAACTGACTTAGCAAAATTATTAATTGCATGTGATGAAATTTGTGGAATATTTTATGCATATAAACGATTAAATCCTATTTCTTATAGTGAAATTAAAGTTAAATCAATTAAAAAAAAGATTAAAGATAAGGGATTTGCCCCAAATATTGATAGACAACATATTTTAGATGCAGTTGATAGAATTGAAAATTTAACATTAGAAGAACATATTGAAAATTTAATTAGTTTTTTAGGCAAATTAGATTAATATAAAATTTAGTTGATTAAATTTAATAATTTTTTTTTATTTAATTTATTAAAATACTCTATTAAAATCCATCTTCCTTCCTTTTGAGAGGTAATTTAAATAATATTTTTCTTTTTTTGAAATAACTCCTACTGCTTCTTTGTGCGTAGTATATACTATTTGAAATGGGGCTGTTTGAATTTCACTTTCTTCTTGAATTTCATCAAAGAATAAATTTTCACCACTTACATAAGAACTTAGATATTCATCTTTTAAAATTACATAATTTTGAGTGGCGTGATTGAGTAACTGTGTACCTTCAATTGAGAGTCTAATTTCTCCTGTATCTAATTTAGTACCAATATAGAGTCCAATTGAATTCATTCTTGTAATGTTATCGGGAATTTTTGGAATTGTTGAGAAATATAACTTATTTTTTGAATTAATGAACATAATTTTAGGATATAGTTTAAAAGTAGTATTATATGTGTCTTCAATTTTTATAATTATTGAGTCCATCTCTTCTTTTGGTATTTGTTCAAGTGTAATTTTAGGTTTAGTTGATGAATTTGAACTATACTTAGATTTTTTAGAATTATGTTTATACGATTTTTTTGAAGAATTGGAGGAGGATTTCATTTTTTAAGATTATACTATTATTTTATTGTAGGCGCTGTTAAAATTATAAAAATATTTTATAATACTAGTTATAGTAGTTACCACTCAATTGCATATTGGCCAATGTGTTTTTTATTTGCTTTTTGTGCAATTACTGAATTAGTATCAAAAATAATTAATCTTCCTTTATATTTTTCAACAAATTGTGTTGATTTTGTAATTGGACATTCTTCTTCTTTAACATCTACTAATGCTCCGCTTTGTTGTGCTACTTTATATTTTGCCATTTTAATTCATTCTAATGTGTTTATGTTTATTTACTTTTTGGCAAAAGGCAAGAACGTAAGTGTCTTCCATTTTGCCATTTTTTCTAGTATTTTTGTATTTATTTAATTAGATTTCTCTAACCACTCTAATGCACCAAGTCCTGGTTGTCTCATTGTTAAACCAATTTTAACATTTCTAATATCTTTAAATGAGACTGCAACAATACTTGCTCTTACATATTGTTCAGCTTTTAGAGTTTGACCTGTTTGAGAACCAAGTAATACTCCTGTATTTGAAAATGATACTTGATCAACCATTGTTTGAGATAAGTGAACTAAACCATCTAATACTCCCATATTTACAAACATTCCAAAATTTGTAACTGAAGATACAGTTCCTTCAATTACTTCGTGCAATTCTGGTTTAAATGTTAAAAGTGTAAATTCAACATTGTAATGCCTTGATGGGTCTTCAGCGAGTTTAAATCCTTCTCCAATTGTTAAAATATCTAAAACCGTAATTACTAATCCTAAATCTTCAGTAGTTTTATTAGAATAGTTTCTCAAAATTTGCTCATAAATTGATTCTCGCAAGTCACCTTCAAATAAATCAGGACTTAAATCAACATAATCTTTCACTTGAGTTTCATAGAACATATTATAATAATTACGATTTTATTTATAAAGATTATGGGCAAATTCACATTTTTTAGAAAGTTTTTATTTATTATTAAGTATTATTAAGTAACTTTTCACATAAAACTCTATTTTTATAAAAAAAGTTTTTAAATTAAAGTGTTCTAAATTTAATATGGATGAAAAAGAGGTTTCCTCTGAGGTTGAAAATATTAATTTAGTTCATTATAATAATATTCATAAATTTGATCGATTTTTTATTCGTTATTTTACATTATTACCTGATTTTCGACATAAATTTTTGCTATTTTCTCTTTTAGTTTTAGGCTTGATTATTTCATCGGACTTATTTAAATTCATTCTTAATGATGATATTTTAAAGGAACCTTATATTGCGAGTTTACTTATTAGTGGTTTGATATCAGCATTTGTTTTTATTATATATATAGTTATTTTTCTTCTAAAAAAAGATATGTTAAGTAAAAAATATTGGGATGATTTTTTTAGTTATTTTAATTCAGCATTTGAAATAGCAATTTATGTTATAATTATAATGTATGCGGGTAATTCTTACACTTATGAAAATTCTACTTTGTTTAATATGTTCTTTATTTGTCTTTTAGGTTATTTAGGTTTATTTATACTTATTACAATTAGAACAATTTTATTTCAAAATAGTTATTCACAAGACTCAAATACAGGGATAAATTTGAGTAAATTGAGTATTAATGCACAAGAAGACTCATTTTTACAGATATTATTGATGGCAGGAATTTTAAGTTTATGTTTAATCGTCTCATATATTTTTACATCAATACATATTTCAATATTATTACTTATTTTTTTATTTTTAATTCATTTTTTATATGTTATAAAAATATATCTCACAGGTATTGTAATTGAGCCTTAGAATCAGATTAAACTAAGTTTATATTTGAAAAATCTAGATGTTTTATTTTAAATATTTTTTAGAGTAAATTTATTTTTTTAAATATGATGCTTAACAACATTTAAATAATCTTTATTATTAGTATATATATGACTGAAAATTTGTTGTTTGAACCAAGTAGAGAATTATATGAAACTCCTGATAAAGTTGTTAATAAATATATTTCTTCAGGAGGTTTAACTGAAGAAGTTGTTCGAAAAATTTCTCAAGATAAAAATGAACCTGAGTGGATGCTTCAAAAAAGACTTAAAGCTTTAGAATTGTATAATCAAACTCCTCTTCCTAAATGGGGACCTAGTCTTGAAAAATTAGATTTAGACAATATTGTATATTATTCAGATCCTGATGCAAAAGAGTCAACTAGTTGGGATGATGTTCCTGAAGATATTAAAAAAACGTTTGAGAGATTAGGTATTCCTGAAGCTGAAAGAGAGGCTTTAAGTGGTGTTGGTGCTCAATATGATAGTGGTGTTGTATATCATAATTTAAAAAAAGAGTGGGAGGATAAGGGAGTTGTGTTTGAGAATATGGATGTTGCAGTTCATAAATATCCTGAACTTGTTAAAAAATATTTTATGACTTCTTGTATTCCAATTACTGATCATAAATTTGTAATGTTGCACGCTGCTGTTTGGAGTGGTGGAACATTTATTTATGTGCCTCCAGGGGTTACTGTAGATGTTCCTCTTCAGGCATATTTTAGAATGAATCAAGAAAGTGGAGGTCAGTTTGAACATACACTCATTATTGCTGATAAAGGTGCTCACATTCAATATATTGAAGGATGTTCTGCTCCTAGATATGAGAAATCCGCTCTTCATGCTGGATGTGTTGAATTACATGTTCTTGAAGATGGGTATATTAAATATTCAAGTATTGAGAATTGGTCAAAAAATACGTTTAATTTGAATACAAAAAGGGCAATGGTTCATAAAAATGCTAAAGTTGAGTGGATTAATGGAAATTTAGGCTCAGGAGTTACAATGTTGTATCCAGCTTCAGTATTGATTGGAGAGGGAGCTCAAAGTGAGAGTTTGGGAATTGCATTTGCAGGACCAGATCAGTTTCAAGATACAGGTTCAAAAGTAACTCATATGGCTAAAAATACGTCTTCAAAAATTACTGCTAAGAGTATTTCAACTGGAGGGGGAATTGCATCCTATAGAGGTCTTGTGAAAATTAATCCAAGTGCGAGTGGTTCAAAAGTGAGTGTTGAGTGTGACGCTTTAATGGTGGGGGACACTTCACAGAGTTTAACATATCCTCAAATGGAGAATTTATGTGAAGATTCACACATTGCTCATGAAGCAAGAGTTGGAAAAATTGGAGATGAACAATTAATGTATTTAATGAGTAGAGGACTTAGTGAAGAGGAGGCTATGGAGCTCATTGTAGGAGGATTTATTAATCCAATTATTAAAGAACTTCCTCTTGAATATGCTGCTGAGTTGAATAAATTAATTCAATTGGAGATGGAAGGATCACTGGGTTAAAGTTTTGCAAAGCAAAACTTGATTTATTTTTAGTGAAAATTAATATTTATTTTTTTATTTTTAATTATTTATTTTTAATTAGTTTTATAAGTTTGGAAACTATTAATTTAATATGAATTTTGAATTAGATACTGAAGAACTCTCTAAAGAAACTCTTCAAAATTTAAAAGAAGCAGAAGAGGATGTAAAAGCAGGAAGAGTAATTTATTAAGAAGAATTAAAAAAAGAACTAGGAGTTGAGTAAAAATGGTTTATGAAGTTGAATTGAGAGATAAATCAAAAGGATAATTACAAAATTTTTCACAAAGTGATAGAAAAAGAGTAATTTCAGTTTTAGAAAGAATTAGGATTGGCCCATATTTTCACCTAAAAAATTAGTAGGAAATCCTTATTTTAGAGTTCGTGTAGGAGATTTGAGAATTATTGTTGACATAAAAGATGATAAATTGATAATTTTAGTATTAGAACTTGAAAATCGTAGAAATATTTATGAAAATTAGTTTTATAAAACTTACAATATCTTTTAAATAATCAAAAACTTTAAATATTACTAACTTATAAAATTTTATATGGTTGAGCGTTTATATAGTGTAATTAATAAAGAATTAAATTTATTATATAAAGTTGCTAGAGATTTAGAAATAAAATTGAGAAATAACATTTCTAAGTCTGATTTTGATGTATCTATAACAACTTTTCCAGGTGAGTATGGAATTTTAGTAACTCTTCCTAGTTCTTTAAGAGATTCTTTAAAATCGCCTCAAGGGTCTTATGATTATCAGGGAAGAAAAGTTCCTTTAGCTGTAGTTTATTACTAGTTAAAAGAAATTCTTAAACTTTAATTTTAAAAATAGTATAATGTCAGTTCTAAGATGAGAAAAAATCAAAGATTTTTAGCATCCGAAAAATTAGAAATTTTTCTAAGACTTAAACTCTTATCCTCATTTAAGTCTTTGTGTATAAAAAAGATTTGTTAATATAATGTCAGTTCCGAGACTTGAACTCGGGACCTCCAGATTATGAGTCTGGCACTCTAACCAACTGAGCTAAACTGACGTTGTTGATGTGAATTGTAATTTTTGAAATGAATTTAATGTCAGTTCCAAGACTTGAAACCATCAAAATTTTAATTTTGAGGTACAAGAACGACTTGAACTTTGTTCAACAAAGTGTCTCGTGTCGTGGAACTCCCAGATTATGAGTCTGGCACTCTAACCAACTGAGCTAAACTGACGTATATGTATTCAAATTTCATTGCTTTTATAAATATATTGTTATTTTATGTATTAGAGATGTCACGAAAGCAAGGAAATTATATGAATAAAAGAGTTAGAGAGAATTTTTTTAAGCAATCTAAAGAGCTAAAAGTTCGAGCAAGGTCGTATTTTAAACTTGAACAATTAGATAATAAGTTTAATTTATTTGAAGATGTTACTGATGTTTTAGATTTAGGATGTGCTCCTGGTGGTTGGACTGAATATATTAATAAAACATATCCTCACATTAAAATTGTAGGAGTAGATTTGCTTCCAATTAGACATGTTCATGAATTTAATGAAAATGTTGAATTTATTGAAGATGATTTTAATGATTTAGGGCATTATGTTAAAGATAGAAAATTTGATTTAATTATTAGTGATATGGCTCCTGAATTTTCAGGAGTGAGTAAAATTGATAGGGGAAGAGTTCATGATATGAATCATACTACTCTTCAAATGTGTAAAAAATATTTGAAAGAAGGCGGAAATTTGGCAATTAAATCATTTGGAGGAAGTGATTTGATGGGTGTGAGAAAAGTAGCTTTAAAATTATTTAAAAGAGTTAAAGAGTATAAACCACATTCATCTGATCAAAGTAGTCCTGAGTTTTTTTTAGTATGTTTTAAGAGATTATCAGATAAGGAGATGTTTGAAGAAGAAAGCTAATTTTCTTATAATTTTAAAGTATTATTATATTTATTTTCCTTATTTTTTATTCATTTTTTAGTTTTTGAGATAAATTTTATAAATACTTTGTTCTTAGTTTATGTAGATTATTTATAAAAAATGGCAAATAAAGATTATTATAAAGTTCTTGAAGTTGATAAAGGAGCTTCTAAGGAAGATATAAAGAAAGCTTATAAGAAAATGGCTCGAAAATATCATCCTGATGTTTCAAAAGAAGAGGGTGCAGAAGCTAAATTTAAAGAAATTAATGAAGCAGCAGAAGTATTGTTAGATGATGAGAAAAGACAACGATATGATACATACGGAAGTGCAGATGGACCAAGTGGATTTGGAGGAGGAGGATTTGGAGGATTTGGTAGTTCAGGTGGATTTGATCCAAGAGATTTTGGTATTAATATAGATGATATTTTTGAAGGATTTGGATTTGGTGGATTTGGTTCAAATAGAGGAAGTAGTAGAAGTTCTTCAAGACAAAGGGATACAAGAGAGAGTACTCAAGTATATGTAACTCTTGATGATGTATATTTTGGTAATAAAGTTGATGTGACATATCAAAGAGATGTTGAATGTGATTCTTGTAAAGGTACAGGAGGGGAAGGAGTTGAGACATGTTCAACTTGTAGTGGTTCAGGTGTTGTAATTGAGATGCAAAGAACAATGCTTGGAGCTATGAGAACTCAAAGAGTATGTCCTACTTGTAATGGTTCTGGAAAAACTATTAAACATAAATGTTCAAAATGTTCAGGTAGAGGGACTGTGCGTGAGAAAACTACTCAAACAATTACTATTCCAAAAGGAGTGGAGCATGGTGTAACACTTAGAGTGTCAGGTAAGGGGTCATATAATCCTGATACAAAGAGTTATGGAGATTTGTATGTGAGTATGTTATATAGAGATACTAAAGGATTTGAAATTGATGGTGCTGATTTGTATAAGCAAGAGGAAATTAATTTTGTGCAAGCAATTTTAGGAGATGAAATTGAATTTGAACACTTTAAGAAGACATTGAGTATGAAAATTCCAGCAGGAACTCAAGCTGGAACTACTTTGAGACTTAAAGGAAAAGGTTTACCTGTTATGGGAAGAGATGGTGTATTTGGAGATTTGTATGTTAAAGTAAAAGTTATTATTCCAACTAAACTTAGTACTAAACAAAAAGAAATTTTACTTGAATATGCTCAAACGATGAAAGAAGATAAGGGATTTATGAGTCGGATGAAAAAATTCTTTAGTTAATTTTATTTTTTAATGTATTACTATCTTTGTATTATCTACTATTATTTTAAAGTTATAACTTAGTTTTAAAAATAATAAATTTGTTTATTGAAATATGAATAAAATATTAAGTATATTTGTAGTATTAATTTTATCTGTTTTTTTAAGTTTTGGAGATACAAATGGTATTTGGACATATCCTGAAGATATTCGTTCAGGAGTATTTGGGGCTGATGAAGGACTCACAGCATCACAGAGTTACACATTTAATAATGTAGTGTATTTCAATGCTGGTTTAGAA
>JAIUMM010000014.1 GCA_022565615.1 Nanobdellota archaeon
AATTTAAAAAATCATTTTTATAAATTACAAAATAAAATAGGAGCTAAAAAGATAATTTTCTACTCAATATGTATAATTAGTTTATTCATTTTATTTATCTCATTATTAATTATATTTTTAAATAACACTTATGAATCTTCATGGAGAGATAATACTCAACTAGAAACTTTACATTTAATTCAAGATATTGAAAAATTTAATGAAAAAAATATCAATTATTCAATTATCAATGAATACTATTTAATTAATTTACAAAAATCAACAACTCAATCAAGAATCCTACTAAGAGAAAAATCAAAATCATTATATCAAGAATTTGGAATTAATTCAGATGAACTCATTAATTTATATAATAATTATGATGATAAAATTATAATTATTGATTTAAGAAAAAAATTAGAATTTGAAAAAGGACAAATTCCAAATAGTATACATATTAGAGATACAGATTTCATTTTAAATAATTGGACTCAATTTATCAACTCTAACAAAACAATAATTTTGGTATGTTTCTCAGATTTAATTTCAGCACCTTTTTCAGAATTTTTAAATCGAAATAACATTCAAGCTAATTATTTGATAGGTGGAATTAGCAACAATCATAATAATAAAAACTTTCCTTTTCAAGGAGAATTAGATGACTCTTTTAATGTAATATTTGAATATTATCTAAATCCTAATTTAATATTTGAGTACAATAAAAATCAAGTATTTATTGATGTAAGACCACCATTTCTAGAAAAAAATAATTTTTTAAATAATAATTTGAATCTAAAGGAGAAAGATTTAACAAATTTAGAAAAAAATTTGAATATGTCAATTCCTTTATTTTTTGATGCCCTTACTTCAAATCAAATAAATACCATAATTGATTCTTTAAATTCCAATTACCAATATGTGATTTTATGTAATTCTCCTAGAAATTGTTGGAGTGGATATAATGTTATATTAGAATTAGAATCCAAAAATTTAAATATTAAGGGAATTGTAGACCTTGAAAATTCATTTAATTAGAACAAATCAAAACATTTAATTCATTTTAGAGAATAAACAAACTTTAATTTGAACTATTTTCGAGTTTTCCTAATAATAATTCCTAAAGATTTATAAACTAAATTTAATTTTTTTACTTTATGACGCAAGAATCATTAGTACCAATTGAAGAATACCTCACAGCAGGAGTTCATATTGGAACAAAATATAAAAATGGGTTTTCAAATGAATTTGTTCATAAAAGTAGACCTGATGGATTAAAAGTAATTGATACTGCTCAAACAGATTTAAAGTTAAAAGCTTTAATTAGAGTAGTCTCAAGATATGAACCTCATGAAGTAGCAATTATGGGAAGAAGAGAGAATGCTAAAAAACCTCTAAATATGTTAAAAAACTTAGTTGGATTTGATGTATATACAGGTAGATATTTACCTGGAATGATGTCAAATGCTGAACTTGAAACATATAAAGAATATAAATTAGTTATTGTGTGTGATCCATTAACTGACAAAAATATCTTAGAAGAAGCATTTTCATTAGGAGTTATGACAGCAGGATTTTGTGATACTAATAATAAAACAAATAAATTAGATTTAGTAATTCCGATTAATAATAAAGGTAAAAAATCATTAGGTCTTGCTCTAATGCTTCTTGCAAAACATTATTTAATAAATAGAAAAATTATTAAAGAGAGTGAATTTACTTACACATTAGATGATTTCTCAGATGAGTAATCAATAATTTTTATTTATAATTATTATCAAATAACTATAATTTAAGGGGTTGTAGTGTAGCATGGCCTATCATCGGACGTTTGGGACGTCTGGACCGCGGTTCAAATCCGCGCAACCCCGTACTTTTTAAAATATTCTAAATTAATCAAATTACATAATTTTAAAAACTTAAATTATTTAAAAATTATTATGACTAAATTAAAAGTTAAATTATTAAAATTGTTTGGAAAAATTGCCCCAATTCTCTTCTTAATTTTTGTATTAATATTTATTATTGTATTTTTCATATCATTATTGTTTATTCTCAATCAACAAGATACAAATCTAGATAATTTTTTCCAAAGCTTAATAGTATTATTTACGATCATCATTGTAGGTTATCTTGCATATCTAAATATTGAAAGTAATAATGACATTTCAACATTAATTACTGCTTCAAATATAATATGGGTATTAACTATTGGATTTATGGCAGCAATTATGGGAACAGTAATTTTGACATTTGTTTTAAATCTATTTTTCTAAATATATGAAAATAAATGATAAAACTATAATAGTAATTTTATATTATTTAAAAAATTATTAAATTTATAATTTAAAAAAAAATTAATTTTCCTTCTTTTTATCTTTAACTTGTAATCCTAAATCTCTTAATTGCTCCATTTTAAGAGGTGCAGGAGATTTTGTTAAAGGATCAAAACCATGTTTATTTCTTGGAAATGCAATTACATCACGAATACTTGCTTTTCCTTCTAAAATCATAATAATTCTATCTAAACCTAATGCAAACCCTCTATGTGGAGGAGCTCCAAATTTATATGCATTTACAAACCAACCAAATGCTTGTTCAATATCTTTTTGTGTCCAACCTGTTAGTTCAAATACTTTTTGTTGTAATTTAGGATTTGAAATTCTCTGTGCACCTGATGAAATTTCTACTCCATTATATACTAAATCATAACAGTCTGAAACTAATGATAATAATTTTTCTTTATTCTCCTCTAAATTTTCTCTTGTACATGACATAATAAACTCAACATCTTTTTCAAGAGGCATTGTAAAAGGATTATGTTCAAAATCCAAACATTTTTTTTCTTCATCCCATTTAAATAATGGAAAATCAGTAGTCCATGATAAATAATGTTTATTTGTATCAATTAAATCAAATTCTTGTGCTAAATATCTTCTCAAACTATCCAATATTTCATTTGTTGCAGTGTAAGAGTCTGAAATAAAGAATAATAAATCACCAGGTTTTGCATTAAACATTGAAATAATTGATTTTTGTTCCTCTTCATTAAAAAATTTGACAATAGAACCATCTAATATAGTATTATTTTCATCTAACAATACTTTCATCCAAGCAAGTCCTTTTGCACCAAACTCTTTTTGAGATAAGGAAATTAATTTATCAATTTCATTTCTTGTAAGTAACTCTTGACCATTTTCAAGTCTAAGTCCTTTTACTAATCCTCCTGATTTAGCGTTATTTGCAAAAACTCCAAATCCACAAGTTTTAGCAAGCTTAGAAATATCAACTAATGAATCCATTTGAATTCTTAAATCAGGTTTATCACAACCATATTTATCCATAGCTTCATGATAAGAAATATGTTTAATATCTCCTTCAATTTCAACTCCATATACGTCTTTAAATGAAGATTTTACTAAACCTTCTACAAAATTAAATAATTCTTCTTGAGAAGTAAAAGATTGTTCAACGTCTAATTGAGTAAATTCAAATTGTCTATCTTTTCTCAAATCCTCATCTCTAAAACATTTTGCAATTTGATAATATTTCTCAAGTCCTGAAACCATTAACATTTGTTTAAATAGTTGAGGTGCTTGAGGAAGAGCAAATCCACTCCCATGACTCTTTCTTGAAGGAACAATAAAATCTCTTGCCCCCTCAGGAGATGAAGCAGTTAAAATTGGAGTTTCAACTTCAATATAATCTCTTTGTGACATGTAGTTTCTAATATAATTCATAAATTTTGAACGATTAATCAGAGATTTCTGCATTTCAGGTCTTCTTAAATCTAAATATCTATACTCAAGTCTTAATTCTTCATTAACATCTTTATAATGTTCTTCATCAATATCAAAAGGTAAAACTTCACAATTATTAATAATTGTAAAATTTGATACAACCACTTCCACTTCCCCAGTTTTATGTTTTTCATTAACAGTACCCTCAGGTCTTGCTCCTACAATACCATTAATTTGAATCACACTCTCTCTTCTAATAGTTTCAATTACTTCAAAATTTTCAGTAACATCTGGATCAAATACAATTTGAGTAATTCCCTCTCTATCCCTTAAATCAATGAATTTTTTACCTCCATGATCTCTAATTCTTTGTGCCCAACCAATTAATTGAACTTCTTTTGAAATATCGTTGCTTCTTAAAGCACTACATGTATGTGTTCTCATATAGTTTATAAAATACGTATAGTTTAAAAGATTTACTATATTAAAAATTAATTGTGAATTGAATTTTTATTAAATTAATAAATTAAAACAAAAATAAAACAAAAAACTGTAAAATAAATCAATTATAAATTATATATTATAATTCAAAATCTATTTGTGATAAAGTATCTTTTGAATCAATAATTATCTTCCTATACAAAGTTCCTTTTCTCTTAGCAAGTCTTCTCTTCATCTCAAAATCTAAATCTTCTCCAGTAGGTAAAATAATATCATCAACTTTGATAATATGTGAAATTTGAACCTCTTTACATTTTTCTTTAATATCAAATAAAAATTCATCTCTTAAAATACTCTCCATTTCTTTTGGCATAGTTAATTTACAAAAATCTGCAGTAATTTCCTTATTGGGCTTAGGAAGAGCTGATTTCATAGCAACTGAAACATTTTCAAGTTTAAAGTTTACAAGTAAGTTATATCCTGAAAATAATTCAACAAAATCTTTTAAATTAACTTCATTATCCAATGTATATTTAAAAATTCCTCTCGCTTTACTTACTTTTGAATACATAATGCCTAAACTTTGAAGTTTAGTGCTTAAATCCTGATTCCAAATTAAAAAACCTTTAATATTTACTTTCACATTTCCTAGATGATTTGCAAGTAAAATTAAAATTTCATCAATAAAATGAAACGATGTTGATAATTTAATTGAACTTGATGTAAATTTGGCCTTTATAAGTGGACCTGTAAATTCTCCTTTTGAGTATCGTATTAACTTGTTGTGAGCGTGTTGAGTCTCATTTTTTTCAAACATATCTTTAATGTAATGCATAATATATTTTTCTAATTTGTATTTATATATTTTTGTTTTAACTGACTTCAAAATTTTAAAAATTAAATATTCAAATTTTACTTAAAAAAGAAAAAAGAGTTCATTTTATTACTTAATAGTAAGTTGAAATTTTTTTAAAACATATACTTATATCATAACTATTATGAACTTAATTAAACAAATAATGTTAATAAGTGTGGCTTTAATCATTAGTATAGCAACAATACAGGCATTTGATCCTTCAATGTTTGAAGAAGATGTAGATGAAGAATTTAATCAAGAACAGAGTAATAATCAAGAAGTTGAAACAACCCAATTTGATCCTTCAATGTTTGAGGAAGATGAAGAATCAGTTAGCAATTCACAAACAGATAATAATGAGCAAACTACAACTTTTGACCCTTCAATGTTTGAAGAAGATACAGGAGAAGAATTTAATTCTCAAACAAATGACCCAACTCCTCCTACTAATAATAATCAAAATGATAATAATTTAAATGAAAACAATATTATTGAAAATGTTGAAGAAAATTCATTCAATTTAGTATTTTTAGCAGGATTTGGAATTGTTGTAGTTGCCCTACTTGGAATCACAATTCTATATTCACTACATTATTTTAGAAGAAAAAAAGTAGAATTATAATAGAATTAAAATTTAATACATTTTTCAAGAAATATTTTAAAAATCAAAATTTATATTTAAACAAAATAATTTTTGATAACATAATTAATAATTAGCAGGATCAAATTTTTCAATTTCATTTTTGAAATATTTAATTGCTTCTAAATATGCTAATTTTTTAAAGTAAATAACTTTCTTAGGAGGTTCTGATAGTTTAACCCACTGAAATTTTTTAAACTCAGGTTTTGATTGTTTATCAAATACAATATCTGAATCTTCTCCATAAAAATATACTAAAAAGTATGTTTGAATTTGACCATCTATTTGATATTTTGATTTTAAATAAAAGGGAAATTTATATGTAACCTTATTTGGCATCTTTTTTATAATTTTAATTTTTCGAGTCCCAATTTCTTCATATAATTCTCTTTTAAGAGCTTCTTCTCCACTCTCACCCTCTTCCACTCCTCCTTGAGGAAACTGCCATGCATTATCAATCCAAATATGCTCACACATTAAAATTTGCTTATCTTTATTAATAATGATAGCAGCAACAGTCTCTCTAAAATGTTCTGCCATTTTCAATTCTAATAATTACAATTACTAGAAGTTTATAAATATTCTTAACTTTAAAGAAAAACCATCTAAAAAATTATAAATAAATAAATAAATAAATAAATATTATTATTGTATCACCATAGTTTCATTAAAAAATCATTTTTATATCAGTTTAGTACCATTAAAATAAAAATCTTAAATAGGACAATATAATTATTTTATATAAATTGAGCGATCATAATTATAAATAAAGTCGTATGGATATGTAATATAACGTAAATCTTATAAAGCATTGAAAAATTAATTCAATTATGAACAGTTCAATTCAATCAATTCTTCACAAAGAAAAAACTATTGAAGAAGAAATACAAAAATCATCAAAGAAAATAGAACAAAAATATGAAAAATTAGTTTCTAAATATAATGATGATTTGAATACATTTAAACAAGACGAAGAAGATACATATAAACTCAAAATTAGTACAATGGAGTCTGAAATTAATTCTAAAGCTCAAGAAATAATTGAAAATGAAAAACTTAAAGCTAAAAAAATTAATTATGAAGAAAGTGCAACTAAACTATTAGATTTAATTTCTACAAAATTTTCATTAAAAATAGGAGGAAATAAAAAATGAGAAAATCAAACTTGATGAAAGAAGTTTCAATATTAATTAAAAAAAATGATTTAGAAACTCTAACACATACATTATATGATTTACAGTTAATTGAATTTTTTGAAAGTAAATTTAAAGAATTAAATCTTTTAAATAGAGAATCAATTGATAGAGAGTCTGAAGAACTAGTATTGCTAAGATCTGCAATTACAAGAATTAAACCTTACTTTACAAGTTTTGAAGGAGGATTTAGTAAAAATGCAATTGATGAAATTTTTAAAACTCTTCAACAAAAAGAAGAAATTGAACAAAAAATAATTCAAGCAAAAGATTTCAAGCTCAGAGAATTAGTAAGAAAAAATTTATATCTAAATGATAGGACAATTACTTCAGGATTTATTGGTTATATTGATATTAATAAAGAGAACTTAATTAAAAGTTTAAAAGATGAAAATAAAGCTGTTAAGTCGTTTACATTTCAAGAAAGAGTATATTTTTATTCTCCAATAAAACCTGAATTTAAATTTAAAGAATATTTCATTCCAAAAGATACATTAAAAAGAGAGTCTGTAAAAGAACTTCAAAAAGAACTTGATTTTATTCTTGATAAATTAAAATCACTTGCAAATTCTAATTTAAGACACCTGCAATCTCAAGAATTAAAACTTGCAAAAGAAGTTGAGATTGAACAATCAAAAGAACAATTTAAAGCTTCAAACCATCATATTGTGATTCAAGGATTTGTTCCAAAAGATAAAATCCACTTTTTAGAAATTGGACTTCAAAAAGAATTAGCTGATTCATACCATTTAGAAATTGAAGATGCTAAATATGATGAAGCACCTGTTCAACTTCCAAATAAAGGTATTGTAAAAGCATTTGAAGAATTACTATCTTTTTATTCATTCCCTAAATATAGAGAATTTGACCCCTCAATTATAATGGTTTTATTTTTTCCATTATTTTTTGGATTTATTTTAGGAGACTTTGGATATGGACTAGTAACATTTTTAATATTTTCACTTCTAAAGTCAAAATTCCCTGATATGAAAAATATTTTCTCAGTAATGCAGTTAAGTTCAATATCATCAATGTTTTTTGGAGTGTTATATGGAGAATATTTTGGATTTGAACCTCATTTGTTTGCATTTGAGTTCCATAGAGCAAATTATCCTGAAACATTACTATTAATTGCATTAATATTTGGACTTATTCATATTAATTTAGGATTTTTAATTGGAATATTAAATCATATTAAATACTCAATGAAAAAAGTATTTTGTGATTATATATCTTGGATGATTTTACAAGTAGGAGTTGGATTAATTTACTTAGGTTCAACTATGAGCAATGATTTGCTTTTTTACCTAGGATTTGGATGTATTGGTATTACTATAATATTACTCTATATCGGGCACGGATTTCAAGGAGTTATTGAAATTCCTACATTATTTACAAATGTACTCTCATATGCACGTTTAATGGCTGTTGGTTTATCATCTATTGCAATTGCTGTATTAGTTAATGAATTCTCAGTTCCATTAATTCAAGGAGGAATTGTAAGTGCCATATTTGGAATTATTTTAATTACAACTGGACACTTATTTAATATCGCACTTGGTAATTTTGAGAGTTTTTTACAAAGTTTAAGACTTCATTATGTAGAATTTTTCTCTAAATTTTATGAAGGAGGAGGAAGAGAATTTAAACCATTTGGTCTTAAACATAACCAAGAAGATTAATAATTTTAATTCTCTAATAAATTATTAAGATTTTAATTATATCTCACAAAATTCAATATCCTCTCAAACTTTTTGAATAATCTATTTATAAATAGTAACATAGTAATTTAAATTTATACTTTTTGAATTTGTGTATGATAACTAAAGTTTTATCTTTATTTGGAAGAAATAAGGATCCTAAAAAATTATTTTTTGAATTACATAAATGCTTAGATTTATTTATTCATCAAGAAGCTAGACTTTGGGGAGTTGAACTAAAAGAGTTAAAAAATAACCAAGAAGAAGCTCTTGAAGAAATTAATCATTTAATCTATAAATTTCAAAATACTCCTCCTGAGAAAATGAAATTATATTTAAAATCTAAAAATTTTAATGATATTGAAAAAGAATTAAAAATTATTCATGAGGAACTTAAACATTTAAAAAAACTAATTAATAGACAAGAAGTATTCAAAAATACGTTAACTTCTCTTACTCTATTACTAGTTAATGAAGATACGTATGAATTATTTGAAGACATATTTTTACTTGAAAAACAACTACAAGAAGTATTAATATGGCAAGAAGAAGAATTTAAACAAATATTTACCACTTCAAAAGATTTGAAGATTCAAGAAATAGATTCAAATACTAAATCTGAATTATTTTATAATCAATTAGTTGAAGTGAGAAGAATTCTTGCAGGAAACTTAGATCATCATGATTTATGGGAAGATGAAATGCAAGGATTTTCAAACTGTTCCAATATTTTACATGCCCTAAAAGCAAAAATTTTACAACTTGAAAAATTTCATTATAATCAAATAAATAAAATTTAGTTTTAAATAAAAAATTACTCAACCCTTATAATTAATGGTTTTCTTGAATTTGGAACTTCTACTCCACCTTCTAATAATCTCATAGTTGTTGTAAATGAACAAGGTCTAGTATTAATATTTCCTTTTGAAAATGCTATTGGAATTTGTGCAGAAGTACTGCTTTGAATTTCAATCTCTAAAGAATAAGCATCAAATAGTAAAACTCCACAACTTGCATTTATTTGACTTCTATCTTGTGAGTCTGAATTAATATCAAGTCTATATGTTTTAGTTGTTGATTCTAAATTAACAGCATTAACATATGCAATATCTGCATCTCTTCCCCTAAGAGTTATAGGAGGAGCACAAAGAGAATTTTGTCCATCACAATAACGAGAATCAATATTTGTCCTTAATTGGTTAGTTAAATCTGCTGAAAATTCATTCCCACTATTAAAAATAGTTGAAGTTAAAAAAAATCCCATAGATAATAATACAATTCCTAAAATTGTCATCATTACAATTTGAACTGGAAACCCTTGTGCTTTTTTATTATAATTTTTAGAAGTATTTTTATTTAATCCCATTTTCTGTTAAATACAAATTCCTCCTTCACAAGATTACTTGTTTTAAAACAAATTAAAATAGCATATTTATCATTAACATCTAATATTAAATCCTTTTCATTTTCTTCACTAAGCAGCATCTTACACTCTTTTAGTCTTGAAAATTGCTTTAAATGTTGAATAAACCAATGAGTTTGTTCAGAGATTTGAGATAAAGAATTATTAAATATTCCAAAAGCTAATGTGTCTCTTGAACCTAAACTTGGAAATGTGAATTCTTCTTTTAATAAAATAACTTGTCCATCTTCAAATAATTCCATTAGTTCATCATGAATAACACTAAATAATGCAGGGTCATCATAAGATGAATCATCTTCTCCATCATTTAAATTATCATTAGATTTTAATTTAGAAACATTTACATCATTTATTTCTACAAATTCGTCATCATCTTCATTGTCATGAGTAACTATCAAATTTTCTTTTGAATTTACTTTATCATCTGAATCATTATTTTTAGCATCTTCGTTTTTATTCTCTTCTAATCCATATATTGAACTCTCATCTACAACTTCAAAGTCATCATCATCTAAATTTGAATAAGCAGAATTATCATCATTAGAAGATTTAAAATTTTCTGATTCTTCAAATTCTTTAGAATTATATTGAAAATCTTCTTCTTCATCAAATGACTCTTTAGACTCAATAGAAGAATTAGTATTAACTACTCCTCTTTGAATATCATCTTCTACTTGTGCAATTTTATTTTTTACTTTAACAAGTTGAGAAGAATTTAAAGTAGAAATATACTTTAAAACTTCTTCTAAATCAAATTTTGGAGCATTAATCTGAGAACTATCATCAACTAATTGATAATCTTCTCCATCATTTTTATGAAGCTCTTCATATTGCTTCATTTCTTCTTCAGTTAATTCATCTCTTTTACCTGTAAATAATGTCTTTAAAAAACCCATGTTAAAAATTAGTAAGTTTTTTTATAAAAAATATTGTATTCATTATAAGGGAATATTTATAGGGAATATTTTTAAATAATTACACATTTAATACTATAATGAGTGATTTTAATAAACAAGTTGATAATGAAGTTAAATATTCAACATATTATGATTTAGAACTTGATGTGTTAGTTGAACAAATTAAAAAAAACGAAAATAAAAAAGTAGTTCTTCAATTCCCTGATGGTTTAAAATATTATGCAAAAGAAGTAATTGACTATTTAGAATCACAATTAAAAGAACAAAAAGTTGTATTTTTCTCATATTTTGGACCTTGTTTTGGTGCTTGTGATGTTCCTCTACATTTAAAATTACTAGAGTTTGATTTATGCGTTCAATGGGGACATAGTGTATACATTAAAAAAAAAGGTATGTGGTAATTTGTATCATTTATTTTTTAGAATCTTCTTTTTTTGATATTGTCTTTTTCTTACTCTTTTTAATTTCAACTTTTAAATCTAAAATTTCATTATACATAGTATCATAAATCTTACTAATTTGAAGTTCAACATTTTGTTCCATTTCCCTTAATTTTTGATGTAACACATCATTAAGAGAATTTACAATTGATTTACTTAATTTAGAATTATCTACGTGTGAAGTTACAATTTTTGAAATTTTACTATCCAAATCATCAACAAACTCTGTTAAATTCTCCTGATTATTTTCAAGTCCATTAATCCTAGTATGAATTTTTGACACATCACTTCTCAAATATTGCATATTTTCATTCAGATAGTTTAATTTGTTTTCATTTGAATGCTTAAAGTGAATCTCCTCTTTATTTTGAATATTTTTTTGATTATTTTCCTTTAATTCTAGTTCAATTCTTTTAATAATTGAATTGAGATAATAAATATCTGATTTCATATTTTCCAAATTTTTTAACAGTTTTGTGTTTTCCATTAATCACTAAGAACATATTAAATATTTAAATGTTTGTATAATTTTGCAATTGTTCATTATTTCAAAGTAGTGAATTTTAGAAAAGTATTTAAATATAAACTATTTGTTTATATCTATGATTTCAAAAAATAGATTTTATATATTTGTAGTATTAGGTATAGTTTTAATTATTAACACTCAATTACTCTATCCACTTCAAGTGTCATTGGGACTCTTAGAGTTGAGTTGGATTACAATTGGAACACTAGCTGCAATATTTGGATATTATGTTGCTCTTAAAAGTAATTATGCACCATTTCAAACTTTTGTAATGAGATTAATTTTTTGGGGATTTGTATTTACATTGTTTCTAAGTATTATTAGAAGAACATTTGAATTTTTAGGAACAGGAATTGTTTATTTAGGATTATTAAACACATTGTTATATTTTTTAATTGTACTTTTAATAACACTTGAAGGAAGAAGTTTATATTATTCATATGGAAGAGGTAAAGTCTTAAAAAATTCAAACACATATGATGATTCAATTAAAAAAATTGAACCTCAAAAACTCTCAAATTCACCAGCGATTAAAATTATACCTAAAAAAGAAAAGAAAGTTTCAAAAAGAATAGATAATTTAACGTTAATTGAAGGAATTGGACCTGTAATTGAAAAAGTATTATCTGAAAATGGAATTACTACATTTAAACAAATTTCACAAACTCCTGCATATAAACTCAAAGAAATATTAGATGCAAATAATTTACAACAACACTCTCCTAAAACATGGCCTAAACAAGCTGAACTTGCACACAACAATAAATGGGATGAACTTAGAAAATGGCAAGATGAACTTTTGGGAGGAAGAGAGAATTAAGCAAGAATTCAAAATAAGTTTAATTATTAAAAAATTATAATATTTAAATGTTACTCTTCATTGTCAACTAATTTTTGAGTATTAAACCCTTCTAAGTTTGATGCCCATACTTCATTTGTAATTTTTGAATTTGAATTTGAATTTGAATTTTTAGATAAGAGATGGGCTAATTTAATAAATTGAGTCTCTATTGTAAGAGCTGAAAAATTTCCTAATACACCTGCTTCTAAAAGTCTAATTCCTGATGAATATACATTAATATTTACTTTTCCATATACGCTTTGAACTCCAACACACACTGGAATTTTATATGCAATTTTTTTAATTGCATCATAATTCTCTAGATTTTGCTTTGAAATCTCATCAAATTCACTAAGTCCAATATGACCAAGTCCTGTTCCACTTAAAATTACTCCATCATATAAACTTAAAGCTTCAATCTCCTCTTTATGAAGATGAGGATGTGCTGTAAAAAAGCCAATTTTTAAATTTTCATTATACATAGTTATCTCTAATTGTTTAGAAGAATTTGAAATTGTGAATAATTCTTTTCTAATATCAACAATATTAAAAGTTGAAGTTATTGTGCAAACTGGTTTAAAATTAATTTGTTTAAATGCATCTCTTCTTGATGAGTGCATTTTTTTGGCATTAATTCCATCAAGAATTAAAAATTCATTATCATCAATAGTTTTATGCATACAAATTCCAACTCTATTAAATGAAGGTTTGTTTTCTTCTCTTAATTTTTTATTATATGAAATGAATTCAATTCCAGCTTCTAAATTTGAAAAAGCATCACTTGAAGCTCTATCTGAACTTCTTTGTGCTCCAATTAATAGAACAGGTATATTTAAATTTTCAAGTCCATAATGAAGAGCTGATGATGTGTAATGCATAGTATCAGTTCCATGTGAGATAATAATTCCATCAAATGAACTTGCATGCTCTTTAATTGCGTTTAACATTTTATTATAATGACCAAATCTTAAATCTTCAGACATTAAATTTCCAATCATAAAAGCTTGTAAATTTGCTTTTGTATTTAATTCTTCAAATTGTGAAATTAATTCTTCAGGTGTGAAATGAGAACTTACTGCTCCTGTTGCATAATCCACTTTACTTGCAATAGTACCTCCTGTGTGAAAAATAGCAATGTTTGGTAATTTTGAATTTTTTTTAATTTCTTTAGAAATACTACTGCTTTTTAAATCTAAACTAGAAGAGTCTATTTTAACATTTGAGCAATTCTTTTTTAATAATTGAATTTGATACCCACTTGATAATTTAACCACATATTCATTTTCCTTTTCTTGAAGTAAAAAACCAGTAATTTGAGAATTTTTAAAAGTTAACGATATTTCTTTAATTTCCATACATACAAAGAGGCAATATATTTTATAAAGTTTTGTTCTAATTTCAATTTTATTTTATTTTATTTTATTTTACTTTATATGATTTTATATGTCTTGTCAATTCCTCATAATCTAAACTTTTAAAAAAGAAAAATAGTCAATTTAATTAATGAATATTAAACATTGTTTTTTACATCTAAAAGGAATTAATGAAACAACTGAAATGGAATTATATTCTCAAGAAATTTATTCGTGGGATTTATTAGTTGAGAGTATTGTTACAGAATCTATTGAACTAAAATTTAAAGAACAAATCCTTGAAGGAATTGAACTTTCCAAAAAAGCTCTTGAGAACACAAACTGGGAATTTTTTACATCTAAAATTCTCTCAAAATATCACTACAAATTATTACCATTTACTTCTAAAATTGCATATGTTGACATTGAGACAACAGGACTTTCAAAATATTCAAATTATATTACAACAATTGGAATTTATAATGGGAATGAATCAAGAGTTTTTGTAAGAGGAATTGATTTAGAAGAAGCATATAATTATTTAGAAGAATTTGATGTATTAGTTACCTTCAATGGTAAGCAATTCGATTTACCTTTTATTGAACATTTTTCAAATAAAAAATTTAATTGTATTCATTTAGATTTACGCTTCATGCTCAAAGAATTAGGACTTAGTGGAGGACTTAAACGAATTGAACATCAACTTGGAATTACAAGAGATGATGAAGTATCACAAGTAGATGGTTTTGAAGCAGTAAGATTATGGCACAGATATCAAAGAGGAGATTTAAAAGCCTTAGAACTTCTTAAAAAATATAATATAGAAGATATTGAAAATTTAGAATTACTATTACACTATTATTTAAAACAAAGAAATTGCATTGAATTACTTATAAAGTAACTTATAATTGCAAGATTAATTAACTAAAAAATAATTAACATAAATGTACAGTTAAAATAAATATTTATTTTTAAAATTATGAAAAATTAAAGTAAAATAAATTTACTCTTCTAAATTCTCTTCATCAACTGTTTCAAGTTCAATATTTTCTTCTACTACTTCTTCAAAATCAATCTCATCAAAATCAAGATCTTCTAAATTAATAGAAAAACCATTATCTTGTTCAATTTCATCAAAGTTTACATCATACATGAATACTCTACTAGCAGTTTGAGTTTGAACTTGTTTTAGCATATCAAATTGTGTTGTATCATACCCTTGAAGGAAATATAATTTAGTAAACATTGAAGTTCCAAGTGGATATTGGGCTGGTAATAATTGTGCTCTTCCATCTCCTGGTGTGAGTACAATATCTAATTCTTCTCTATCATTTAATTCAATAACTTGCATACCAAACATAGTTGGAATAATTAATCTTGAAACTGAAAGAGAATCTGTTAATCTTCCTTGAACTGAAATATTACTTTCATTGCTTAAATCAATAATAAACTGATTTTGACAATTAACAATCTCATTTTCAAATTGACACTCAAATGGATTTCCTAAATATGAAGGATATGGAGCAAGCCACTGGTTTCTCAAATCTGTTCTACTCACCCCTAAATTTTGGGACCTTGTATCAATACTTCTTAATTCTTGAACCATTTGTTCAATTTCACTTATATTTAACTCTAAAATTGTACTCATCTCTTGAGTAGATAATCTTTGATAATTATCAAGTACATACTTTTTAGTAGGATTCCAAAGTCCCCAATGAGCCCATACTCCTGCTTTTCCAATCATATCTCCTGAAGCTACAGCAAGTGTTTGTCTTGGTTCATCACAATGAACTAAATTCATAATTTCATTAATTTGTTCTTGGGTGAAATTAAATCTAGAATAATTCTCTAAATATTGACTTTTTTCCTCTTTATTTAAATTAACTAATTCATCAACAACATTAAATGCATGAACTCCTCTTGATTGATCGTTCATTTCTTCCACAAATAATTCATCAATATACTCAAATCCTTGATTTAATGAACATGAAAGCATTCTCATAATATTTACAGCTCTTTGTTCATCATCAGTTAATAACCAATTCCCAACCCAATATGCTGCTGGAGTTTGTTGAGTTGCACCATCAAAATATACTCCTCTTTGACCAACTGCTCTAAAGAAGTGTCCAAAATCCCACCAACTACTAACAATTGCCCCATGAGTTGTATTGTCTCTTGTAAAGTCCATAAGTTCATACCAACCATCATCAAAATTTGGAATATTTGAATTAGTTAACGCATAAGCTCTATCTAATTGAGGATATGACACTGATAAAAATACAAACATTGACACAACTGAGAAAATCATCACAAATGCTTGAATATTCATTCCTTTAAATTCTAATTTTAATAATTCTGCAAGTTCAATACAAATTCTATAAAATCCATACACAAATAACAATACAAATGCTGGATATAAAATTAGTAAAAATCTCACACCATTTAAACTCATAAAGAACCCACCTGCGAACCAAATTGATACAAGTGATATCATAAATACTTCACTTGCTTTAATATCTTCATCTAATATTCTCACTAAAAGTCCAATCATAATTGGTAAAAATAATAGACCTAAAAACACAAAGGGTGAATTTACTGTAAGTCCATTAAACATATACATAATAATTGAATAATATAAAGCACCAATTACATACAATCCCCATTTTAAAACATTTGAATTATATTGAGGGAATAAACGATTAAAGTTTAAGTGAGATGTTGTAAACATGAATAAACCAACTAATCCCATAATTGTTAAAAATATAGTAACATCACTTCCTCCTCCAACTAGAAGTTGATTAAAAATATTTTCAAAACTAGTGTTTCTAAGCTCAGCTACTGAGGATAATACATTTGGCCAAATATTTGTACTAGCTACTCCTGCTAAACTATCAACTCTTCTTAGAACATCAGTGATTGTGAAATGCACTAACTCTCTTGAAAAGAAAATAATTTGTAAAATATTAGCTGTTAAAAAATATACACCTGCAACAAGTGTTGCTTTAAATGAAACTGGAATCTCTTTTATAAATGTAGAAATACTAAATAATTCTTTTTTATCTTTCTTAGATTTTATTTCTTTATTCTCTTGATACAGATTATATCTTGATTTCAAATACATTACAATTTCATAAAACACTGGCACAAGTAATGCACTTAATGTAAATATAACTAAATAAGAACCAGGAGGCCAAGCCCAAATTAATAATGTTATTGAAATTCCTGCAAGAACTGCAAGACTCAATCTTATTACTTGAGTTGAAAGTTTTAAACCTAAATATAATAATATAACAGTTAAAATTGAAAACAACATAATGTATCCATCTGTACTTACATATCCAGCTTGTGTTCTTCCTACAAAAATTGAACTTGTTGCAAATAATAATGTTCCAACAATACTTAGAGGAGTATTTGTCATAGCTCTTAATAAGAAAAACATAGGAATAATTGAAAGAACTGCAAGCCATGCTGAGAGAGTAAACATAGCTTTAGTTCTATCTTCAATAGATGGATTTTGTGGATCAACTCCATTTAATGTATACAATGTAGTAATAACTCTGGAGTGCATCTCTGGATTTTGTGAACGATTTCTTCCTTGAGGAGCTGTTGCAAGTTCATCAAGTGGAGTTCCATTTTCAGTTAAAGTTGTTCCTGCATGTCCATTTACTAAAATATTCATTGCTTCATTTACATAGTGATATGTGTCAATATCTCCAATATATGTTCTTCCACTTTCAAACTGAAAATTTCGAATATAATTTTGAAATTGAGCTTCAACAATTTCATCTAAATCCTGTCCTTGAAATGAATTAGTTCTTATAATTTCTTGCATTTGAGAATTTATTTGATTTGCAATTAATTGATCATCTAAATTAGGATATTGTTGACGAATTTGCTGAACTAGTTGTTGTTGTATTTGTTCTAAAACTGAATTCTTTAAATTATCTTTTAAACTACAAATTACATCAGAATTAAACCAAGACCTAACATTACAAGTCCAACTTTCTTCAAAATCAACAGGCCCAGTTCTAATATCATACGTTACACTCATAAGCATAACTAAAATTAAAAAAATCCCTGCTACATGAGTAAATTTAGAAGTTAAAAGTAACTTTAATGTATCAAGTGCAGAAATTTGACTTGCCTTGTTATTATTTGATTTATTAGTATTAGATTTATCACTATTACTATTTACATTTTCTTTATCTAAATGATTAGAATCATTAATTGAAGTATTCAAAGGTCGATTCTTAGAATGTTTATGTAGTTTTTTAGAACTCATTTTAAAAAAATGAAATAATACTTTTTTATAAATATTTGTTTAATTCACACAAAACACTTAAAAATAATTTACATAAAATTTTAAAAATAGACGTTACTTTAGTTTTGAAGATTTATATATCTCAGGTTTAAATGCTTCTTCAAGTTGTATTATTTTTATGTGTGAGAGATTTCTCTTTTCAAGCTCCTCTTTAATTCCAATGTTAAATGATTGTTGGTCATATCCAAATACGAGTACCTGAGGCAATTCATCTTCAATTACTTTAAATTTGTCTCCCAAATTTCCAAGAATCACTTTATCAACTAATTTTGATTGTTGTAATATTTTAAGTCTTTGTAGTTCATTATTTTTTGGAAGTTGTTTTTTAATTTTTAAAACTGTTTCATCTCTTGCAATTACTGCTACAAGTTCATCTCCAAACTTTTTTGCTTTTTTAAAATAAAATTCATGACCTTTATGATAAATATCAAATGTTCCAAAGACCATAACTTTAATTGACATAGTTTAAGATATTTAAATGAGTATTTAAAATTTTACTCTTTTATTTTAATTTTTATTTTACTTACTCAATTTTTTTAATGTCTTCTTTATTGTTGTTATTTCATATAATTTAATGCTTTTATAATTTAAAATATTATTTATTTTCTTCAACTTTGCTTTTTTCAATACAACTCGTAGCACTTTTTTTAAACGCTTTTATCACTCCTCCAACGCCTAGTTTAATTCCACCAAAATATCTAATGGTAACTAAGAGGTGCGAATTATAATTATTATAGTGCAAGATATTATATAATATATTTCCTGGGCTCCCAACTTCTTTATCGTGTTTAATTACTACATCTTTATGTAATATAGCACAATAACATATGTGATTTGCTTTTAAATGATTTTGTTTAATATTAGATATTATGTTTTCAATTTCTAACTCTGCATCTATCTTGTATAATTCACTGATAAATTTACTTTTTTGAACTGTATATGTTGATATTAAAAGAGGTTTATTCATTTTGTATTGAAATGTTTTTGAGATTTAATATTTTTAAGGTATTTTAACAAATTCTATTTAATTTTATTTAATTCTTATTTAATTCTTATTTAATCAATTACATAATTTAATTTTATCAAATCCTTAAATGTGAATTATTTTTCTTTATTTTAAAAAAGTAAGATACTTTTATAAATAATAGTACATAAAATGTAATAATGGATATAATTAATAAAAATAGTACGTCTAGTTTTAAGTTTAAATTTAAAAGTGTGTTCATAACATTATTAATATCATTAGTATTTATAATGACAATTAATTCAAGTTATGCATATAATTTTCAGATATTGTCAACAAACCCTGCTCCTATTGAAGCTGGGAAATATGCTGATATTACAATTAGAATTGATTTCCCACTCATGGGAGGAGAGAGTCGTGAAATTAATCCCGTTACATTTTACATAAAAGAAACGCAAGATATTAGACCTGTTTTTGGGCAAGAATTTAATTTACTTAGTGCTCGTTCAGGACAAAGTGTTACAAGAACATTTAGAGTGTACTTTTCTGACTCAATTCCAACTGGTGAAATTCCTTTAACTCTTGTTGCACAAAGTGGACTTAATAAAGTAGAATTAACTGATACGATTTTTATTCAAAGAGCTCCAAGAGATGTTGATTTATTAGTTGCTTCAATTCAAACAACTCCTCAAAATTTAATTCAAGATTCAAAATCAAATGTATTAACATTTACAATTCAAAATTTAGGAGAGAGAAATGCTGAAATGATTACTGCAACACTTAGATCTGAGAGTTCTGAGTTAGAAAATATCATTGAAGAGTCATTTTTTTTTAGTATGCAAGATTCAGTTGCACAAATTCAAGGAGGAGGACAGGGGGAATTAACATTTACAATTGATATTGAAGAAACTCAACACACTAAAATTCCTATGACATTAGATTTTACGTATAGAGTAAGAAATCCTCTTGATAATTCATACACAAGAATTGAACAATCTCTTCCAATTGAACTTAGACTTAGAAATACTCCTAGATTTAATATTGTATCTATTGAACCTGAAAATACTCTTACTGCTGGAACTAATAATAATAAAATTAGAGTTATAGTTGAAAATGTTGGAGAAGAGGAAGGAACAAGTGTAAGATTAAGATTATATCCTGATCCATCTGCTCCTTTTGATTTTGAAAGAACTACATTATTTATCAGTTCATCTCTAAAACCAAACGAAAAAGCTGAATTTATCATACCATTTGATGTTTTAGATACTGCTTTAATTCAATCATATTTTGTTAATGCAGATATTGAAAGTTTAGTTGGAAGTAGTAGATTTGAACAATCACTTAGAGTTGAAATTCCTGTTGAACAAGAAGCAACTGATGGTCTTGGTATTTATTTAGTAATATTACTCATACTCACTATTGGAGGATCTATTATTATTGGATATTTCTATAGTCGTTCAAATATTAAAAATAAAGAAAGTAAATAAAACTCAAAATAAACTATTTTATTTAAATAATGTAGTTTTTATGTAATAATTTAAACTAAAAATATTATGTATTAATAGTAATATTTTGTACTAAGTATCTCATAAAATAATATAACTTAAAATGATTCGAAAACTTGTAGAAAAACAACTTAGGTACTCAATACCAATTGTGATGGTATTTTTTTTCATAACTGGAATTTTTGGTTTTTATGCACTCCAATTAACTATTGATCCTTCTTTTTCAGCACTTGTAAGTTCAGATTCTCAATTTAATACCTATGAGAGAGTTCTTGCAAATTCAAAAGGAAATACAGATGCGTTTTTACTCTTCTTCAAACCAGATGAGAGTTCAAGACTCACTCAAAGACCAATTTCAGTAACTGATGAGAATGTGATTAATAGAATTTCTACATATAATGATATTTTATTACAAAGTCCATATGTTACTAATGTTATTGGGCCAATTATTAGTGATGATGAGCAATATGCTCAATTAATTTTACAAGTTGAAACTCCTAGAAGTAGAGATGGATTTTCAATAGTAATTAATGATGTGAGATATTATGTGGAACAAGTAGGAGAAATTGCAGGAATTGATACAACACTTACAGGTTTTCCTCTTCTTCTTAATCGTGTAAATACATTACTTATTGAAGACAATTTAACGACACTTGCATTTACATTTATTGTTGTATTTTTAGTTTTGATTTGGTATTTTAGAGATTTAGCTGTAACATTTATTGCTCTGAGTATTCCAACTATTAGTTTAATTATACTCGCAGGTTTAATGGCTTTATTGGATGTTTCAATTACAATTACACTTGCAGCTGTTGGAATTTTAGTACTTGGAATTAGTGTGAGTTTTACAATTCATGTTATTATTGGATATGAAAAATATATTGAACAAGGACTTGATGCAAAAGATGCATTAATTGAAGCTATGGAGCATTTACATATTGCAATTATTGCATCATTTATTACAACTCTTGCTGGATTTACTGCTTTATTATTTGGAGTATCTCCAAGTTCTCAATCTCAAGGTTTGGTATTGAGTATGGCAATTTCAATTATTTTTTTTGTAACATTTGGTCTTTTACCATGTCTGTTGTATATTTTTGCAAGTAAGTATAAACCTTCAAAAGTAAAAGTGTTTGAAAAAATTAAAGAATATTTAGTAAAACTTGCACGTATTCAAGCTCAATTTCCAAAAACAGTTATATTTGGTGTTGTTATTGCAACATTTTTTTTCATATATGGAGCATCACAAGTAGGATTTGATACTAGTAATGAAAATTGGATTCCTAGTAATGATCCTATTCAACAATCGTTTAGAGAGAGTGCTTATGCATTTGGAGATGATTTTTCTTCTCTTCAAGTTGTAGTTGAGAGTACAAGAGGAGATTTACGTGATATTGATGTTGTAAGAGATCTTCAACAAGTTGCACGAATTTTAGAATCTCACCCCGATATTGAAAGAGTTGATAGTGTATTTAAAGAAATTGAATTAGATAATCAGGTAATTATTAATACATTTTCAAATCCTCAAAATAATAGAGCTTTTAATTCTGATTACTCACTTGCTACATTTACAATTCGAGTTATTAGTTTTGATGAAGGAGCTGATGGTAGTTCAGGACTACTTAGAGAGATTCAACAAATTATTGATGAAAATGAGGTATTTGGTGCTAAACTGACTTTATTTGGAGATACAATTAGATTTCAAGAATTAGGAGAGAGTTTAGGTAGAGATACAGGAATTACAACAGTTATTAGTTTTGTATTAGTGTTTATTATAGCATCATTTACATATATGTCAATTAGAGTTGGAATTATGTCAATTTTACCTATTTTAATTTCAATTATTTGGGCTGTTGGAATTATGGGGTATACGGGAGTTCCATTTACTGCTTTATCAACTGGTTTAATTGCACTTGTTTTAGGAATTGGTATTGATTTTTCAATTCACTTAGTAAATTCAATTTATAATTATCTAAAAGAAGGAAAAGATTTGTCACAAGCATTAGAATATACTTTAAATTATTCTGGAGGAGCATTAGTACTTACTACAATTACAACATTTATAGGATTTGCATCGTTAATACTTGCAACTCTTCTTGGAATTCAACGATTAGGACTTGCACTCGCGTTTTCAATTGTAAGTGTATTTTTAGTTTCAATTATTTTAGTTCCTGCAATAATTAGTTTAGGATATGCTAGAAAATTGAAAAGAGAATTAAGGAAAAATTAATTAAATATTTTTTTATAGTTAATTTTAATTAATAATTTAATTTAATAAATTAATTACATGTAATACATATCCTAAAATAAATAAAACTATTGCAAAATATCCAATAATAGTTTCAATATGTATTTCAAAAAGTACTTTACTATCTATTTTTCCTTCTTGTTCTATTTTTCTGTGAACTAATAATGCTGTTACTGCTAAGAGAATTTTCCCCATAAATGCACAAGTAATTGCATAAAATTCTATATTTGTAAACATAGAGTCTAACATTTAAATATTGAAATTATTCTAAGATTAATAAATAATAATCTGTTATTATAAGTTACAACAATTATAACTTATGAAGATAAGTTTATAAATTTAGAAATACTATAGTAATATACCAAAAATAAAAAATGTTACTCGCAATATTTAATATACTAACAGGATTAATCCTTTTAACAGGAGTAATTGGAGTTTTACCAGGTGTTGGAAAACACTTAGAAAAGTTTGGAAAATGGCTTGGTTCATTTCAAGCAGTATTTGGAATTATCGCTATCGTTTTAGCTTTATTAAACATTAGTTTACTCAGTCTATATTTCTGGTCTTTACTAATTGGTGGAATTATTTTAGCTGCTGGAATTTTAGAAGCAATTCCTGGAATGGCTAAAGTAGCTAAATTTTTAGGGCCTGCACAAGTAGTTGTAGGAATTATTCTATTAATTGTAGGAATTGTTGGATTATTTTAAATAATTTAACAATTTTTTAATTTAAGTTTTAATTTAAGTTTTAATTTATGTATTCTTATCTAAAATAGTAATTTTTATAAATAAAAGTTTTAATATAAAGTATATGGTACAAAAAAAACCTGTTGGAGAGAGAAGTTTCTTAGTTGCTATTTTATTATCAGCTTTAGTAGGAGGATTAGGAATTGATAGATTTTATATGGGATACATCCTTTTAGGTGTATTAAAATTAATTACATTTGGAGGATGTGGAATTTGGTGGATAATTGATTTAATTTTAATTGCAACTGATAATTTACAAGATGCAGATGGAAAATATCTTAAAAAAGATTAGATGTTTAAATAAATCCTTAAAATTTTCTAATTTTAATATATTTATTAAAATTTTATTTTTTCAATTTATTTCAATTATAAGTCTAAATAAACCTTCTTCACGTTTAATTATGATTTCTTTAGGTAGTATTGTTTTAGTCTTTGTTCCTCTTACACATATTCCATTATTTTCAGTATTTTCAAAACTTGGTATATATGATGTATTAGGATTTGAATTTTATTCTTCAGGTATGACAAGAGCTTTAAAGAGTTTTTTTGAGTTTGATTTTTCACAGTCATTAGAATTTAACTTTTTAGTATTTGTATTTATGTTTTTTTTAATTATATTAATATGTTTAGATATTTTTAGATTTTTTTTTAGAAATAATACAAATCAAATATTTAAAAAAAACTAAATAATTCAGTTAATAAATCATTAGATTTAAAAATATAAACTACTTAGTAATAGTAATGGATAGGAGAACATTTTTATTAGGAGCTGGTGCTACTACATTACTTCAAGGTTGTGTTGGAGGAGGTAGTATTTATCATCAATATCTAAGAGATGCTTCAAGACAAAGAGAGGAGATTGGAGATTCTCAAGCAACACTAGAGAGAGTTATTTCAGACAATAATTCTTCATTATTTAATTCTCATGATGAAAAATTAAAAAATTCTTCTCTATCTTTTGAAGTTCCATATATGCATTATGTTAAAAGAGGTTTAAATTCACAAGAACTTACTAGTATGAGAATTGATGTTGATACTAGTTCTAGAAATGTATTTGTTCGTAATAATAATGGTGAAATTGTTTTTAGAGCACCAACAATTCTAGGAGGAATTGGGAGAAATGCAAATGGGAATTTTTATACTTCTTCATTCTCAGGAAGAGGAGTATTGTGGGCTCCAAGTGATAGACCTGGAGTTTTAGTTGATGATAATGTATTTGGGGATTTGTGGCTTCCTATGCAAAATCAAAGAGTTGCTGTAGATAGATTTGAGGGAGGTTGGTCTCCAAGAAGTTATAATTTATATGCAATTCATGGGACAAATAATAATGAAGCATTTGAAGATGCACAAACTTTTAGAAATACTAATAGTAGAGGTTGTTCTAGATTATATAGAAATGCTGTTATTGATTTTAGAAGGGTGTTAGAGCTGAGTTCCCCAACACGTTTTGATATCTCAAATACTGCAAGAGGTAAAAATCCAAGTGGAGAAACTATTGCATTAAATAGAGTTATACCTGTTACATTTGGAAGAAATTTATTATAATAATACTTATAATAATAATAATAATAATAACCAATCATTTAATTTTATAAATTGTTAATTTTTATAAAGGAACATTTATTTTTTTTGTTATGTTAAAAATAGAATTTGATAATTATCATTTTAAAGTTATTATATTCTCAACTCTATTTTTATTTATTTTTAAGTTTTTTAGAACTCTAGATTATTATGCTCTAGTGTATAATTCAATTATTGAATTTTGTGTAATGTTTATACTTTTTGTTTTGTTTAAATTAATAATAAAAAATAGAGGAAAAATTTCAAGAGTAATTATAACAAGTATTTATTATATTATTTTTGTTGTAAATTTCTTTTTATTTATGCTAACTAATTACTTTTTTAATGATACCTATGCAATTAAGTACTCATTTTTTAGTGTAAATGTACACTATTTCTCATTTTTTATTGAATCAGTTATTCAACCATCTTTAGTATTTTTTATTTTGTTTTTGATTCTAATTTTATTTATACTTCCCCTTATTAAAATTTCAAGTGTTATTGCGTTAATTAGTATTAAAAAAGCTTCTAAATTTGAAAAATATTTTTTTAAAGGAACTATTTTATTGTATTGTTGTGTTGTTTTTCTTCTTTTATTTCCAATTTTTATGCCTGAGCCTATGAACAATGTGTATGCAACTACTATAATTGATATCTCACAACTACCATCTCAAAGTTTTACTATAGTACCAGCAAATTTTGAAGATATTGAGTTAAAAGAATTGTCAAGAGAATTAGATGAGTACTCAAATTATTCAATAAATAGAGATAGGGTATTAATATTTATGATGGAAGAGGTTTCATTTTCAAATTTTATTGAAGATTCAAGTAAATTAGCTCAGGAGGAGAATTTTTTTAAAAGAGTTGAGAATAATTCTCATTTTTTTACTAATTATTATACTCAAAATCAAGATAGTAAAGGTAGTTTATGGTCGTTATTTTTTTCAAGATTTATTCCTTTTGAATCATATATTAATAACTGGAATCAAGAATTTGGATATTTTATAGAGGATAGGAATTTAGTTCATTTGTTCAATTATCATAAGTTTCACACAACAACTGTTGCAGCTCAATTAGAGGCAAGTTTAATTTTAGGAACGTTTAACTGGGATGAGAACATATTTTTACCTAAATTTCCATTTGAAGGAAAAGTGTGTATTAGAGAGCTTGAATATCAAAGTGGATGTGAAGATATTGTACTTATTGAAGATGTTAAAAATTCAATTAGAGATAATAAAAAACTATTTTTATTTCAACAATTTATCTTTGGTCATGGTGTGAGTTATTTAGTTCAATCTGGTATGACAAGAGTTGAGTATTATAATATGTATATGAATTTAATTTATGATTTTTTAGAAGAGGAGAATTTACTTGAAAACACAACAATTGTAGTTATGGCTGATCATGGAGATAAAGGATTTATGAGTAAGGAAATTGAAAATTATAATATTCCTCTATTTATTATAGATAAAAGTTTAAAATACAAAGAAATTGATACGATGTACTCACATATTGATTTTAATAATATTTTAATGTCATACTTAGATGAGAGTAGGGAATTGCCTCCTCAAAGAGATGAAGTTCATATTATTGGGCAAACTGCAAGTTCTGAACTTGCTTATATTAATTCAACTGGGAATTATTTTACAAGTAAAAGATTTATTAGAAATATATACTCTTATGAATCTCCAATAATGAGAGGAGATGAAGTTGAAAGAGAAATTCAGCAAATATTGTTGCATCAAGAACATTCAAGAAATGTAAGTTCTCAAAAAAATTTCTATTGCGTATTTTGCTATCAAAACGAATTAGATATTATAAGTAGAAGAGAATAGATGAAATCATGGTTAATTGTTATTGAACTAGTAAACTAAATTTATCAATAGTTGCTCTTATATCTTTTAAAAACTCAATATCACATTGATAGGAGTTTTCTTCTACATTATCTAGTACACAAACTAACTTTAAATTTCTTGAATCCATGATACTCCCTGGTGTTATATTTTGAGATAAAACTCCAGCTGAAATTGGATAATTTATTTTTCTAAATATTTCACTTATTAATTCTGAGCAAAAGTAAGAGGTGTTACTTCTAAGAATTTTTGGAAAATAACCTGTTTTTTGAAATAGTGCATGACCAAAGAGTTCTTTATAACCATATTTGGGACTTGTTTGTTTTAATTCATAAACTATTTGTTTTAAGTTTTCAATATGATGAGTTCGTAAATCTCCTCTTAAAACTACGATTACTTGTTTATTTTTAGTTTGAATTGTATCCTCAACTACTCCTCCTTTACTTGAAGAGGATTCAAATATTTTACCATTATCAACATAAATTCCAACATGTGTTATTAAAGATTTTGTAAATGAAGTTATTAATTTACTTACAACTCCTTTTTTCCCTTCCATATTAAAGAAGAGTAAAACATCTCCATATTGTAGATATTGTTCATAATTATTTGTAACTATGAAATTGTGTTCGTAAGATTGTAATTTATTTGATAATAATTTTAAGATTTTTAATTCATTTTTATGCTCAGGATCTAAATTTACAAAATATTGGTATTTAATTTTTGAAATTGTTTTTGGTAATAATTTTAAATGTTCTTGTAGTTGAGTAGTATTTTTATGAGAAATATGAAATTCAATTTCTTGTAGTTCTGCTATTAATTTGTTAATTACTAATTTTGTATTTTTAGTATTAAATGTTCTTAATTGTTTTATAATATCTAAAATTGATTTTTTTATAAAATTGATATTTGAATTATCTAAGGAATAAAATATTAATTGTTCATTTTTAAAAAACCAATAACTAATTGAATCTGCAAAGTCCTTGAATTTTGAATATTTAGTATATGTAAGTTCTAATTTTTGTTTAATTTCAATACTTGTTCTAAATTCAAGTATTGAATTTGATAAATCATACACTTTCATATGATTTAATTAATTTTTTAGTTTATATAATTTATGAGTTACTCATAAATTGGATATTTCTCACACATTTTCTTTACAAATGCTCTTGTTTGTTGTGCTACTTCTTCATCTTCAATATTTTTAATTACTTTTCCTATACATCTTCCAAGTTCTTGACATTCTTCTTGGTTTAAACCTCTTGATGTAATAAATGGTGTTCCAATTCTTAAACCATTTGGATTCATAGGAGATGTTGTATCATCATCAGGAATTGAGTTTTTATTACAGCAAATCCCTAATTCATCAAGTGTGTGTTCTACTTGTTTTCCTGTAACTTGTTGTGGTCTTAAGTCTAGAAGGAGGAGATGGTTTTCTGTTTCATTAAAGCAAATAGTAATTCCTTCTTCTTTGAGTCCTCTCTCCATCGCTTTTGCGTTATTAACTACATCTTGTGAATATTTCTTAAAGCTTGGGTCAAGTGCTTCTTTAAAGGCAACTGCTTTTGCTGCAATTACATGTTCAAGCGGTCCTCCTTGTAGTCCTGGGAAAATTGCTTTATCAATTGCTTTTTTGTGCTCTTCTTTACATAAAATTAATCCTCCTCTTGGCCCTCTTAGAGATTTGTGTGTAGTTGTAGTCATAACATCAAATCCAATATCCATTGGGTTTTCTAATACATCAGCTGCTATGAGTCCTGAAATATGTGACACATCTGCCATGGTATATGCTCCTACTTCATCAGCAATTTCTTTAAATTTTTTCCAATCAAGTGTTTTTGAATATGCACTAAATCCTGCTAAGATTAATTTTGGTTTGTGTTTTAGAGCCATTTCTCTTAAATTTTCAAAATCAATTCTTCCTTCGTTTTCTAAATCTGTTTTATACCTCACAAAATTAAATACTTTATACATATGAGTTACTGGATGTCCATGAGTTAAGTGTCCTCCATGTCCTAAGTCCATTCCTAAAATAGTGTCCCCTGGGTTTAATAGAGCAAAGAATGTAGCAACATTCATAATTGCTCCACTTAGTGGTTGAACATTTGCGTGATCTGCTCTAAATAGTTGTTTTGCTCTATCAATTGCGAGTTGTTCAATTACATCTACATATTGATTTCCTCCATAATATCTTTTTGTTGGATACCCTTCTGAGTATTTATTTGTTAAAATTGAACCTTGAGCTTCCATTACTGCTTTTGATGCTAAATTCTCACTTGGGATAAGTTCTAATGTATTTTGTTGTCTTTTGAGTTCATTTTGAAGAGCTTCATACACTTGCTTGTCTACTTTTTCAACTTCTGTATAATTAATTGGTTGTTGCATATAATTTATAGTTTTATTTTCTTTATAAAGAAAATGTAAATATTTTTTTACAAAGATGTCAAAAATTTCAAAATAATTATAATTTTTTGAAAAAAATCAATTCTACTTAGAAGAAACATATTTAAATGTAAAGGTCTTAAAATAAATAGTTATTATGAAAGAATTTACAGAAAAGCAAACTAGAGAAGAATTAATCGATAAAGCTCTTAGAAAATCTAGTTGGTTACATAAATATATTAAAGAAGAAGTAAATTCAGTAAAATCTAATTTTAAAACAAAAGAATTTGTTATGTATAGTTCTAAAAATATTGAAAAAGGAGTAGATAAGTTTATTGATTATTTGTTACTCAATGAGCAAAGTATGCCATTAGCCATTATTGAAGCTAAGAAATTTTCAGTTGATGCTAAGAAAGGAAGAATTCAAGCAAGAAGTTATCAAGAAGATATTTATAATCAAATAGGGTATAAAGTTCCAATATTTTTAACAAATGGAAGGGAATGGCTTTTTATTGACCAAGATGGAGTTGAGAGAAAAATTATTGCTCCATTTTCTCAACAAGTTCTTGAAAGAAGACTGAATTTGTATTTAAATAGAAAAGATTTGAGACTAATTAAGGTAAATCCCAAAATAGTTGATAGAGATAGAAGTATTTCAATTTTAAGTGAGTTGAAAAATCATTTTGAGCAAAAATATAAAAAAGCACTGCTTTCAATGGCTACTGGAACTGGTAAAACAAGAGTTTCAATGGGGTTAATTGATATTTTAATTAAGGGAAATTATGTTCAAAATGTATTGTTTGTGGCTGATAGGATTTCTTTGGCAAATCAAGCTAAACAAGAAGGATTTAGTGAATTTTTTAATGAACCTGTTTCAAATATTCGTGAAGATGGTTTTGATACAACTAAAAGACTATATGTGACTACAATTCAAACAATGATGTCAAAAAAAGATGAGAAGTTTTTCTTTGAGCAATTTAATTGTGGTTTTTTTGATTTAATTATTTTTGATGAAGCTCATAGATCTATTTATGATAAAAATAATAAATTAATGGAGTATTTTGACGCTATGTATATTGGACTTACTGCAACTCCTAAAAGTTCTGAGAATAGAAATACATACGCTTTATTTGAGTGTGTTAATGATGAGCCAACAGTTGAATACTCCTATGATGATGCTGTTAGAGATGGTGTTTTAGTGACATTTAGGGCTCAAATTATTGAAACTGATGTGTTGTCTCAAGGAATTATTGGAAATAAGTTAGATGATTATTTAAAAGATGAATTAAGAAGACAAGAGGAGAGTGAACCTGATAAGATTGAGTTTAGTGGGAAGCAATTTGCTAAAGTATTTATGGATGATGATACTAATAAATTAATTATAACTGAGTTTATGAATAGATGTTATAGATCTGATGATAATAAACCTTGTAAGAGTATTTTTTTTTGTGCTTCTCAAAAACATGCTCAACATATTAAAACATTATTTGGTAAGTTATTTCCTCATTTGAGTAATGATGTTCAAGTTATTACTTCTGATGAATATAGGGCTCAAGATGAGATTCATAGATTTAAACAACAAAGTTCTCCAAGAATTGCTCTCTCTGTTGGTATGCTTGATACTGGAGTTGATATTCCTGAAGTGATGAATTTAGTATTTGTAAAACCTGTGTTTTCACCTCAGAGATTTTGGCAAATGGTAGGTAGAGGAACTCGTAATATAAAAGCATGTAAACATAAAGCGTGGCTTCCTTCTCAAAATAAACAAGATTTTTTAATTTTGGATTTTGCAATTGGTGGATTTTCTAATTTTGAGTTTCATAAGTTAAAGAGAACTTCTAAAGATAGTGTTGAGAGTTTGATGAAGAGAATGTTTGATGCACGACTTGAGTTATTAAATAAAAATATTTCTGATGAGCAAAAAGAAGTGTTACATAGAAGAATTTATGAAGATATTGAATCATTAGGAGAAGAATCTTATATGGTTCAAGATAAATTAGGGATTTTGCAAAATCTTAAACAAGAAGGTATTGATTATTCAAAACATATTGAAGAATTAGAAGATGATGTTTCAAAGTTGATGATTTTAAAACAAATGGGAAATCCACAAGTTGCATCGTTTGTAAGTGTGTGTGAGAGATTATTTAAACATATTTTAGAATTAAATTATGAAGAAATTGAGAAAATTAAGCAATCAATTCTTGAAAAAATTGAAATATTACTTGAGAAAAAGAATTTAGAAATTATTAAAATGAATGAAAAAGTATTGGTATCGTTATTTGATGAGAATTTTTGGAGTGAATTAACATTTTCAAAAGTTGAATTTTTAATTAAAGATATTGCTCCTTTGATGCAATTTTATGAAAAAGCTCCTGCAAAAATGTATCAAATTGATAAAAAAGATTCTATTCTTCAAGAAAGAGAGTTTGAAAAAGCAGTTGAGAAAGATGGGCGAGTTGAGAAATTTTTAAAAGATAATCCTATTGCTTTAAAGTTGAAAAAAGGAGAAGGGATTTTACCTAAAGAAATTAGACAATTAGAAGAAGAATTGAAGAAGTTAGGATATGGTTTTAGTGTTGAAGAAATCCAAAAAATGCAAGGTAAAGATTTTATTGATTTTTTATATGAAATGATTGGAGAATCACCAAAATATTCATCTAAAGAGGAGATGGGAAGAGCATTTAATGAGTTTATTATTGAAAATTCACATTATTCTCAACAACAACTTGAATTTTTAGAATTACTTAAAAAAGTATTTATGGATAGAAAAGTAATTGAGTTAAAAGATTTGTCAAGAGAGCCATTTAAAGATGAAACACATGTATTTAACTTTCCTGAATTAGTTGCAGTAGTTGATAAGATTAATGAGTTGAGGTGGAGATAAAATGAATAAAAAAGAATTATTGGAATTAATTGCACTTGGAGAGGGTCAAAACTTAGAATTTAAAGAGAGTTTTTCTTCAAATGATATGAGAAGAGTGATTAAAAATACAATCTGTGGATTTGCTAATTCAGAAGGTGGAAAAATTCTAGTTGGTGTTAGAGATGATGGTTCTATTAAAGGAATAAGAGTTGATAATAATGTATTATCTCAAGCTCAACAGTTAGGAAGACAAATTGATCCTCATTTAAATATAAGAGTTGAATTCATTGAAAAAGTGTTATTAATTGAAGTGTTTAGAAGTTCGTTTGTTCATAGTACTATAATGGAGTGTATTTCATGAGATATGGAACTGACACTCAAAAACTTACAACTGAAGAAGTAAGATGTTTGTTTGAGAGGAAAAATAGAATTATTTTTGAAGAAAAAGAAAATACAAACTTTAATTACACTATTGATTTTAATGTTGAAGCTTATACTAATTTTATTAAATTAAGTGGTATTACAACTGAATTGAGTGATATTCAAGTGCTTGAAAATATTGGTTTAGTGAAAAATGGTGTATTTAATAATGCAGGAGTGTTATTTTTTTGCAAAAATGTTTATAAATTTTTTAAAAATGCAACTGTTCAAGTATTTTTATACAAAGGTGGCAGTGAATTTGATATTTTAGATTCTAAAGAATTTAAAGAGGATTTATTTTCAAATTTTAAGCAAACATTTGAATACTTGGAGTTGAAATTGAATACTGAATATGTTATTAAGGATGTATTTAGAGAGAATGTGTTAGAACTTCCAAAAGTTGCTCTAAGAGAAGCTTTGTTAAATGCATTTTCTCATAGAGATTATAATTCTAATTTTAATATTCAAGTTCATATTTACAGCAATAGAGTTGAAATTATCAATGCTGGAGGATTACTTGATAATTTAAAAATTGAGGATTTAGGAATTAAAAGATTTCCAAGAAATGTATTGCTGTGTGATATGTTTCAAAGAATGGAATTAGTTGAAGAGGCAGGTTCTGGAATTAAAAGAATTAAACATTTAATGGAAGAGAGGGATTTGAGAGTTGATTTTGAAGTTGATGATGTGTATTTTAAAGTTGTATTTCATAGAAATGTCGGCAGTAATGACGCTAATGTTGGTAATAATGACCCTAAAATGTCCTCAAATGAACCCAAAAATGACCCTAAAATGTCCTCAAATGAACCCAAAAATGACCCTAAAATGTCCTCAAATACTCTTAAAAAACCTAACAAAAAACAAAGAAAAGATTTAATATTAAGAAGATTAGAGGAAAATAAACATAAGGTAAGTTATTATTTACTACTTGAAGAATTTGGAGTTGCTAGAAGTGCGATAAAAAGAGACTTGAATGAATTAAAAGAAGAAGGATTAATTGAATTTGTAGGAGATAAGAGAACAGGAGTTTGGAGGTTAAAGAGATAGAGAAAATGGTAAGTGAAGAAATAAGAATTTTAGAAAATATCACAAAAAAATTAGAAGGTAAGTTTACTAATTTACTATTTACTGCATTTGAGGAATATGAAATTGAATGGAAGTATGAATTAACTGAAGAAACTAGTCATCATTTTATAGGTTGGTTTTTTTGTGAGTTTGTTTTATTAGATGGAAAGATGCTTCCTCAATTAGTAAAAGAGAGTATTGAACTTGAAGATAAAGAAAAAAAGCTTATTGAAAATATTTCTAATGCCATTTTAGGATATTTTGAAATTGTTTCACAAGATAGTAATGTAATTAAAGTTAAAGATATATTAACTCAAAATGAATATGAAGTATTTATTATTGATTTAGATTATCAATTTAAAAGTAATGATGTAATTGAAGCAAAATTGGTTAAAAATTTTAATGACAAGTTATTTTTCTTTGGAGGTTTTAGAGTAAGTAGTAATGGAAAAAAATCCATTTATGAGAGTATGAATCAGTATAAATAATAAAAAAATGGGAGAAATATATTCTAATAAACTACCAAAAATTAATGAATTTCCCACTTTATTTCACCCTTTTTATTTACATAAATTTGAGAAAAAATCAAAACTTCCAAAAAATTGTAATCCTATTTGTCTATTTATTGGAGATGAATTTGTAGATGGAAAGAAAAGTATATTTAAGAACTATTTAAAATTAAATGGGAAGAAAATTCCTGATGAAGTTCATTTTTCAACTCAAGGTTTAGGATTTTTAGAAAATAAAAAAGGAGAATTTCCAATTGAAGATTTAGATAAATTTAGAGATTTCAAATCCTATTTTGATTTAACTTATAGAAAAAATTTTAAAAGTTGTGATTTGAAATATTGTATTATTAGATGTAAAAAACTCAATGGTTATATGAGAAAAACTTTTCAATCTCAAGAGGGAATACTTAAATATAAATATAATGTTAATAAAAGCATTATAGGTAAAGATTTAAACAACAATGAAATTGTTGTATATATAATATAAAATGTTCTCAATAAAATTTAAAAAAAGTATAACTGTCTCTATAGATAAGCAAATTGAGATTATTTCAAAATTTTGTGATTTAATTGGTGTGACTAAGCAGAATTATTTTTACTCCGATTTTACTTTTGAAAAAGTAGAGGAATCTAAGTACTTAAAAATTATTGATAATGGAATTGTAAATAAGGAGATTGATACTAAAACTCTAAGAGATAAATATATTTCATTAGAAGGTAATTTCAAAGATAAGAAGTTTAAAGTTGAAATTAATCCAACTAAATCTCGTAAAAATGTAGAGAATTGCTCAAATATTGATTTTAATATTATAGATGAGCCTTCATTATATGAATTTATTAAGGATAAGATTACAGATATTGAAAAACTACTTAATTCATACTATTTTATTAGTGAATTTTATTTTATTAATTTGAATTCAACTCCCAATACTTATAATGATGAAGAATTTAGAATTTATCAAAAACAAAATTCAGAGATTGAATTTACAGATTTACTTTTAGAAGAAGAATATAAAAAATTTGAAAATCCTCTTGAAAGAGAAACTTTTAAGAATAACTCACATAATGTTATGCATAAAGTTTTTGAAGATGTATCATCTGATAATTCAATAATTACTGATTTGATAGAAGAACATAATTTAAATGTTAGTGTTGGTTCAGGGAGTTTAATTATTCAAGGCGAGGACACTGAAAAATTTATTAAATTATTAAGAGAAAAAATAATCACAACTACAAATCAAATTCAAGAAAAAGACATATACTCACAATATTTCAAGAAAAATTTTGGAAGAAAATGAAAGAAATAGCAGGAAAAATTTTAAATTATATTTATAATGTTAAATTTAAAGAGGATAGAATTCCTACAATCGAAGAAATTTTTAAGTCATCTAATCAAAAATCTCATCAAATAGAAATGGCTTTGAATTATTGTAAAGATAATAGTTATTTAAAAATACAAAAAAATTTTGGTGTGGATAAAAATGGAATTCAAAATATGTCAATTCTAGAAATAACACCCGATGGTATTAATATAGTAACTGATAAAGAAAAATTCAAGAAAAATTTTGGTTTTGGAGTAAATCTGGGAATTGTGAACTTTAATTGGGGAGTTCAAGAAAAATGAATAAAATAGAATGGAAACAAATTGAACTTGAGAAAATATTAGATTATGAACAACCAACTAAATTTATTGTTCAATCTGAAGATTATTCTGAAGATTATGAAACTCCAGTTTTAACTGCAGGTAAATCTTTTTACTTAGGAAAAACAAATGAAAAAGAGGGAATTTTTACAAATCTTCCAGTAATAATTTTTGATGATTTTACAACAGCAAATAAATTTGTTAATTTTAAATTTAAAGTTAAGTCAAGTGCCATGAAATTATTAACTCCTAAAAATAAAAATATATCTTTGAAATATGTATTTTTGATGATTCAAAATTTAAACTTTAATGCTACTACTCATAAGCGATATTATCTTTCTCAATTTTCAAAATTAAAAATCCCTCTCCCCCACACCAATAGAGAACCAGATTTAGAACTCCAACAACAAATTGTTGAGAAATTAGAACTTGCAGAGAAATTAAAAGAGAATAGAAAAAACGCAGATGAACTCACAAAAAATTATTTGAATTCAGTATTTTTGGAGATGTTTGGAGATCCACGAACAAATCCCAAAGGATTTGAAATGAAAAAAATAGGACAATATTTAATTAAAACAAAAACTATAAATCCTGAAAAAGAATTTGGAAAAAACCAATTCAAATATATTGATATTGGTTCGGTTTCAAGTGATGATAAATTTGTGAAAAAATTTAGTTTAATTTCAGGTTTAGATGCTCCTAGTAGAGCTAGAAGAGAAGTTTTGGAAAATGACATTATAGTTTCAACAGTAAGACCTAATTTAAATTCTGTTGGAATAATAGGGGAAAATTTAAATAAAAATATTTGTTCAACTGGATTTCATATTTTAAGAGTAAATTCAGAACTAAATAATTTATATCTCTATCATATTTGTAAAACACAATACTTCATTGATTCGTTGATGAAAGTTTCTAAAGGTGCAAATTATCCAGCAGTTAGTGGAAGTGATATTGAAAATCTCCAAATTCCTCTTCCTCCTATTGAACTTCAAACAAAATTTGCACAAATTGTTGAAGAAGTTGAACAACTTAAAGAATATCAACAAAAATCAGGAGAAGAAATTGAGAATTTATATAATAAACTATTGCAAGATGCATTTAGAGGAGAAATATAAAAACTACTTCTTCAAATACTTAACTAATTTTAAATAATAACAAAGTTTTATAAAACTATGATTACTAATTATATTTACAAAATGCACCCTAGAGATCTTGAGGTGGGGTTTCTAGATGATGTTCTACACCTCCTTTTTACAAATTACAAAAATTCTACTCTAATTAACACTTAAGTTTAAAAACTAAAAAATTATAATTTTAAATTATGTCAAGAAGAACTATTCTTTTTATAGATGGCGGTTTTTTATCAAAATTATCAAAATATCTAGGTGGAGAAAATGGATACCTAAAATTTGATATTATAGAACTCTCTCATCTAATAGCAAAAAAAGAAAACTTAAAATTAGAATTAATTTATTACTACACTGCTCCTCCATTCATATCAAATTCACCATCAATAGAAGAGAGAAAAAGAAAGGAGAGTTATGATAAATTTGAAAATAAAATAACTAAAAATAAAATAATTCAATTAAAAGAAGGAAGATGTCAAAGACTTAAAGAGAATGGAGAATTTGTTTATAATCAAAAAGGAGTTGACAATTTATTAACAATTGATTTAATTGAAGTTTCATTTAAATTTCCAGATATAAAAAATGTGATTTTAATAGCTTGTGATACCGATTTTATACCAGCAATTAATAATGCATATACTAAAGGAATAAAAACCATATTATACACATATTTTGATAGAAATAGATACTCTAATTTTTCACGCTCAAATGAGTTACTTCAAAATGTTGAAAAATATCAATTAATTACTAGGGAGGATTTTGAAAATTCTAAACTCAATTAGTTTCTCTCTTGAACTTCAAACAAAATTTGCACAAATTGTTGAAGAAGTTGAACAACTCAAAGAATATCAACAAAAATCAGGAGAAGAAATTGAGAATTTGTATAATAAACTATTACAAGATGCATTTAGAGGAGAGGTGTAGAAGATGACTGATTTTAGAGTTTATAAATTACTAGAAGACTTTGAAGAATTTAAGAAAGGAGATTATACATTAAAAAGACATATTAATTTTGGATATAATAAAAAATTTCAAGAAGTAACTGAATGGGGTGAAATTTTAAGAGAAGTTAATGAAGATATATTAAACAAAATTTTATTCGATAAAACTTATATGAATTTACTAAATTTATTAGTTCCTAAGAATGTATTAAAAATTAAAAATAGAATATTTGAAAATAATTTCAATTTAAATAAGTTAACAAAAAATAAAATCTTAAAGTTAATTCAATTTGAGAAGTGTACATTTAAACCAGAGTTTAATCTAGAAAATATTCCCTCAGACTTAGAGATTGAAATTGATAATTGTAAATTTGAAAGTTCGATTAGAATTAAAGATAATATTGAATCACTATTTATTAAAAATAACTCATATATTAAGTATCTGTATTTTGAAACTTGGAGCATTTTAATTAAAACCTTCATTATTGAGAGTTCTCAAATTGAATATTTAAAATGTTTAAATAAATGTAAATTTAATTTTTTTTC
>JAIUMM010000015.1 GCA_022565615.1 Nanobdellota archaeon
ACTTTAGTTCCTTTGGTGCAAAAAATCTTTGATTTTTCCGCACAAATCCCACTCTTGGCGTTCAATTATAAATTTGGATTTTCTATGTAACATTTCTAGGATTTGAACTTTAGTTCCTTTGGTGCAAAAAATCTTTGATTTTTCCGCACAAATCCTGACTCTTGGCGTTCTTTTCACCCACAATCAGGATTGTGGTAAGTAAAAATTTATTCTAAATTTTTTTACACTTGACTTTGTCAAGAGTTTCAAATATTTTTTTATATTTTAATGATATTTTCTTAAAGATTTAAATGAGTCTTTTGTTTCTCCAAAATATGTAAATATTAAAGATTTAAAATCTAAAAATTGAAATTCAAAAGCAAAATTAAAATAACTAACATCAGTATAAATGTGATGAATACCTCTAGGTCTATTTTGAAGAATTCTTTCTCTGTGATCATCTTTTAAAAGATGTTGAATATAATATTTTCCAAATTGATTTTGTTTCAAGTTATTTGCAATTTTTAAATCATCTAAAGATTGATTTTGATCAAGTCTAATTAATCTTACAGCATAAATATCTTGTTTAGGTAAAAAATAATTTTTTCCATTTTCGTTTTGAGTTAATTTATACAATTGTTGATAATGATTTCCCTCAAAGAGTCTTCTTGAAAAAGATAAAATATATGCTGAGAGTTCAATAAAATTTTCTTGTAAGTTTGTATCTAATTTATTAAATAACACATCAAATTTAGAAATAATTGATTCTTTTGTTTTTTTCCTAAACATAAATATGATTTTATTTTCACGTGAATAAAACATGTATACATCTTTTTCTTCAGTATCATGTGAATTATTTTGAAGTTCATATATGACATCTCTAAAATTAGATTCTAACTCGGCTCTAAATTCTCTATTACATTCAAATGATAAATGTGTATTTATAATTGATCGAAGACGTCCTTTTTGAATTTTTTCAAAATATTGTAAATTATTAGTTTCAACTCCCATATTAAAGGAGAAATGAGTTCCTAAAAGAGAATTGAGATATTCAGACATTTTTGAGAATATTTTGGTTTCATAAATTTCAATAATTTTATGTTCATGTGAGAGAAATTCTTGCAAATCCTCATCACTAATTTTTTCAAGTAAGAATTTTTTACTTACTTTTGAATCTTTTCTATTTATACCAGTAATGGGATTATATAATATAAAAAAATAAATAGCAGGATTAATTGAGAAATACCCATCTTTTTCAATGATTATTTTTTCAAGGACTTCTCTGTAACTATCATAAGAAGTAGTTCTAGTTTTATTTTCATTTTTACTAAAGATTCCCATTTTAATTTTGATTATCTATCTAAAGTTAAATTTATATATTCATAAACTTTTGGTATTATATGAATATACAAAATCAGTTTTTAATTTTAGTTATAGGTCCAAGCGGAGTTGGAAAAAATACTCTTATAGAATTATTTATGAAAAAATATTTAAATTTTACATTTTTAGTAACTGGGACTGCAAGAAAAAGAAGAAAATATGAAATAAATGGTGTACATAGACATTTTTATTCAACTGAAGAGTTTGAAAAAGGAATTGAAAACAATGAATTTATAGAATATGCAATAGTACATCAAACATATTATGGGGTACCTAAAAAGTCAATTTTAGTACCAATTTCAAAAGGTTTATCTGTAATTGGAGAAGTTGATTATCAAGGAGCATACACATTTGAAAAGAAAATTAAAGAATTACCTTGCAAATTAATTACAGTATTTGTTGAATTTGAAAATGAAGAATTATTTGTGCAAAGAATTTTAAGTAGAGAAAAATTAGATGAAGAATCTATAAATATTAGAAAAAAATCAATGGAGAAAGAGATGCTTCACAAAAACAATTTTGATATAAATATTATTTCTTATGAAAATGATATTGAAAAGACATTTAATGAATTTGAAACTAAAATTTTAGAAAAAATGAATAATTATAATTAATATTATTTTGAATAATTTTTTTCAATAAACTCTTTGAGTTTATTAAGTGCTTTTGCTCTATGATTAGTCCTTCCTTTCTCCTCTAAACTTAATTCAGCATATGTTTTATCATATCCATTTGGAATAAAAATTGGATTAAATCCAAAATCTTCTCCTCTTGCTCTACAAATTGTACCTGTTGTACTACCTTCAAAATAATGCTCTTCTCCTAGTGAATCACAATATCCAATTGAACATAAAATAGTTGCACTCTCACCTTCAAAATATACTCCAAAATCATGTCCCATAGTTTGATTCACCCATTTAATTAAAGGACCAGGAAATCCGTATTTATCTACACTTAAACTTATATCTTCAACAAAAAAGTTGGTATGTCCTAATTTTTTTGCCTCTTTGAGTTTGTGTTCAATAATTTCTTTAGGATTTAGACTTTGAATTTCAAGTAAATCAATATCAAGTTGTTCTAAATGAGGTACTGCTTGTCTAGCTTCTTTAAGTTTATTTTTATTCCCAGTAATAAATTTAATATTTGACATTTGAGAATTTGAAGTTGTATTCATAGAATAACTATCTCTTTAGTGTTATATAAATATAATTATTTTATTATTAAGATAATATGTTTGAGAATAAAGTTAGAACTATTATCAATTTAGAATTGTTTAAAGTAAGTTTATTTCACACAAGTATTTAAATATTATATTATTTTATATTTAGTATAATGAAGAAATTCTCTAACAAACACTCTTCTACATTTGAACAATTACATTCATTTCAAGTTGAAAAAAAATCTTTTGAAGAATGTGAGATTAAAGAAATTATTGAATTATTTGAAGAAGTTGATTTTGAAAAAATAAAAGAATATTTTAAAGATTTATATTATATTAAAGGAGTGGGAGTATTTACAACACAAGAAATGTTTTCTCATACAATGTTTTTAATAGAGCTAAAACAAGAACTCATACCAACTCAAGTTTTTTATCAATTTTTAAAAGAGCAACAAGGAATTCAAACTCTTCAAATTACTTCTTCAAAATGGATTCAAGAATGGTTATATTCAAAAGATATACCTATAGAATTTGGAGTTAAAAAATCACAACTTATTCATCCTAATAAATACTATTTAGTTGAATTTGAACAAAGAATAGTGGGAATTGGGCAAGTTGAGGAGAATAAGAAATTTTTAAAAAATTGGTATAATATTTCTACATATCTTTTTGAAGGATAAATTTACATAAAACTAGTGAATATATTAACCTAAAATTTTATATATATCTAAAGTTTAAAATATATTATGCCACAAATTAATATAGAATATGATGATTCAAAACTTACTCAAGAAGAAATAATAACTTTATCACAAGAAATTCAAAAAATAGTATCTCAAGCAACAGGTATTAAAGATGTATTTGTGTATTCTAATACTGCTCAGATAAAGGTTCAAATTGCACCTATTGAAATTTTTGTAAGAATGAGTGCTCATATTATGAATGGTAATAATTCATTAATGGAAGATATAAAATTGGAAATTACAAACTGGAAAAAAGAAGCTGAATTTTCTCATTCAATTAATTTAACACTAATTCCAATGAATTGGCAAATTGAAATTGGATTATAATTTTCATGTGTAGAAATTGATTTTAATCTCACATACAAAGAATCTTTATAAAAAAAAGAAAATTTAACTAAGTATGGTAACAGAAATTACAACAATAGAACAATATAACGAATTAAAAGAAAAAGGAACATTAGTAATAGACTTTTGGGCTCCATGGTGTGGACCTTGTAAAATGTATAAGCCTGTATTTACAAAAGTAAGTGAAGAAGGAGTTGAAGGAGTTACATTTGCAACATTAAATATTGATGAAGAAGCAGGAGAAGAAATTGCACAAGAATTTGGAGTTACAGGAATTCCATATACTGCTTTATTAAAAGAAGGAGAATTAGTAGCTGATCAGTCAGGAGTTATGATGAAAGACCAGTTAGTTGATTTTATTACTAAAAATCAATAAATTTTATACTATTTTAGTATATTTTTTAATTAATTATTTTTAAAATTTTAATAGTTATTTTTTTAAATACTTAAATATTATTTTTAATATGAATGTAATTAAAGTACATACTCATCATCATTTATTCTAAATTTATAGTTATAGTTTATATTATTTTTTTGACCTTTTACAACACAGAAAATCTCAAATTATTTGGAGTTGGAAAAAATTCATAATTTTTGAAGGTCACACATATTTTAAAACAATACAATAAAAATGACACAAAATAATAAAATAGGAGCAAAGGTACAACAAAGTACTGGTTGTCGGCATAAGACAAGATAATAGATTTGTAAGTGATGAAGAAATTCTAAGAGTTCAGAAAACAAAAAAGGGTTTTACAAAGTATATTTTAGATGTTGGAAAAGTTAGTCCTTTTGAGAGAACACTTATTAAAGAAGGAGTTCAATGTGCACTTTATGAAGGTATGATTAATGGAGTGGGTGGTAAGTTTTTAGATAAATTTTCATTAAAAGAAAAATATAATCGAGTTCAAGCACCATTTATGCAAACTCAAAGAGGAGATAATGTTGTATATGCATATAGACAAAGTTTAGAGCAAGAGTTAGGAATTGAAATTCCTCTTGAAAGTGAATTATTATATGATAAATTTATTTTAGATGTTATTCAAAGAAGTGCACAAAATTCAAGAGTATTTTCAAGAGAATTAGACACAAGTGGGAGATTTGTAAACTTTAATGGTTCCCAAAGGATGCCTAATGAAAATGATTTTGAATTATTTAAAGAATATTTAGAAATTGTTAGAGAAAATTCTTCACAAAATAAAGTAATTTCACCAAATAAAAATTATCCTCAATTAAGTTTAGATATGTTAAATTTAGTAGTTTTTATATCTCAACTACAAGAAGTTGGAGCAGAAGAAGAGGATACTAATGCATACTTTTTAGGAGGTTCAATTTCAAATGATTATATGCCAAGAAGTTTTAGGTCTATGGAGAAATTGTATAGAAATAAACTATTTCCAAAAAATCTACAATTTCTACCACAAAATCCTCAATTAACACTTTTAGATGTATCAGTTGGAAGAATAGGAGAAGAGAATACTTATAAATAAAGTATTTACAATATTTATTAAGTAAATTTAACAATTTAACGTTAATAAAAAAATAATACTAAAAATGACACAAAATAATACTAAAATGAAAAAAGTAATAATATTACATGGAACTGGTTCAACACCTCAAAGTTATTGGCATCCCTATATTAAAGAGAAATTAGAAGAAAAAGAAGACTTTCAAGTTATAATTCCAGGTCTTCCTAATACTAATAATCCTGATATTAATATAACACTTCCATATATACTTGAGAATTATGAATTTGATGAGCGAACAATATTAATAGGTCATAGTTCAGGTTGTCCATTAATTTTAAGTATTTTAGAACATATTAATTGCACTATACAAAAAACAATATTAGTTGCAGGATTTATTGACTCTTTAAATTCTCCTGCTCTTCAAAAATCATATAATTTTGATAAGATTAAATCTAATTGTAGAAAATTTATATTTATTAATTCAGATAATGACCCTTGGGGTTGTGATGATGTTCAAGGAAGAAAAATGTTAAACGCTTTGGACGGAGATTTAATAATTAGAAAAGGAGAAGGGCATATGGGTTCTCAAAAGTTTAACCAAGAGTACAAAGAGTTTCCATTACTATTGAAATTAATTTAAAAAAATCATTTATTAATATAAATATATATAGAACTAAATATAAACACTAATTTAATAAACTAAACAGTATTAAAATTAGTAGAATAATTAAAAGAAAATGACATTTGAAACACTTAAAGGTACGCGTGATTACGCATTTATTGAAGCAAAAGTAAAAGAGGAGATGTTCTCAACTCTAAAAACTGAGTTTATGAAAAATGGTTTTAGGCCATTTCAAACTCCACATATAGAATATTATGATACACTCACTCACAAATATGATGAAACGGCTGAGATAGTGCAAGAAATATTTAATGTGCAAGATAGAGGAGAGAGGAAATTAGGACTTAGATATGATTTAACAATTCCTCTATGTAGATTTTTAGCTCAACATACTAAATCATTAAAACTTCCATTTAGAAGATTTCACATAGGTTCAGCATTTAGAGATGGGCCAGTAAAATCAGGAAGACTTAGAGAATTTGAACAATGTGATTGTGATGTAGTTGGACTTAAGGGTCAAGATATTGAAATTGAATTGATGGAATTATACTATAGGTGTTATACTAAATTAGGTATAGATATTATAGTTGAATTAAATTCAAATAAAATCTTAAAAGGTGCATTATTACAAAGTGGATTTAAAGAAGATGAGTTAGATACAGGAGTTTTGATTATTGATAAATTTAAAAAAATTGGAGAAGAAAATGTTATTAAAGAGTTAGTTGAGAAAGGAATTAATACAGAAATTTCAAAAAGAGCAGTTTCTTTACTTACTCAAAATTCTCTTCAAGAGTTAGAAGAAAAAGCAACAGATGAACTTCTTAAAGAAGGTTGTGAAGAACTTCAAAAATTGGTAAGAGGATGTGAAGAACTTTCAATTCCACATAGAGTAAATGTGACAATGTCAAGAGGTCATAGTTATTATACAGGAAATATTTGGGAAGTATATGATACAAAAGGTAGGGTGAAATCTTCAATTGGTGCTGGTGGAAGATATGATAAGGGAATTGGTAATTATATTGGTTCAAGTGAAGATATTCCTGCTTGTGGAATTTCATTTGGAGTAGTTGGGATGATGGAAATATTACTTGATATAGAGAAGAAGGGACAAGAAAATAATAGCGGTGGAATTAGTAAAATATTAGTTGTTCCTTTAAATTTGGAGTTAATTACTGATTCAATTAAAATTGCAAATTCTATAAGAGAAGAGGAGATGAGTAATGTTGAAATATTTTATGGATGTAAGTTAAAAAAAGCATTTGATTATGCCCAGTATTTAGGAGTTGAAGATCTAGTAATTTATGGTTTAAAAGATAAAGAACAATCACAATATGTGAGAAAAAATTTAGTAAGTGGAGAGGAGAGGGTAATAAATATAAAATAATTCCTCCTTATAAAAATAAATTCATTAAAAGAGAAATAAAAATAAAATTTATAAAAATAAATACTTTCTACTCCAAAAGCTCTTTGAAATCTTCTCCTAATTCTGCTTCAACTTCGATATTCTCACCTCTCCACTCAAACGCAATTTTAGAAGAGTGTAATAATTGTCTAGAAATAAGAGAAGAAAATTTTTCATTAACTCGCTCATTTGAATACATACTATCTCCAACTATTGGATGTCCTAAATGGTGTAGAGTAACTCTAATTTGATGCATAAATCCTGTAATTAATTCAACCTCAACAAGAGATAAATCTTCTTCTTCAAATTCAAACTCTTTAATAACTTTATATTTTAAAAGTGTTTTTTTACCATTCTTTTCATTTCCAACTATTACTTTTGGAAGTTTCCCTTCTTCATTTCTTGTCAAATATAATTCAACGTTACCCTCTTTTTTACCAAAATTTCCAGTACAAATTGCAAGATATGTTTTTGAAATATTTCCTTTTTGAAATAGTGAATTTAATTCACGAATATTTGTAGTTCCATTTCCAATTAATAAACATCCACTTGTATCTTTATCAAGTCTATGAACATGATGTAGTTTTTCAAGCTTTGAATATTTAGATTCTAAATACCTAAGATGTTTAGAAAGTGATTGTGAATTATCATAAGCACCTTGAACTACAATACCTGGGAGTTTATTGAGAATTAAAAAATCTTTATGTTCATAAATTGTTTTTATATGTAAGTTTTTAACTTCAATTTGAGAATTATCAATTTGGGCGTGAGATGCTCCATCTCTTAATTTAATTTCACTATCCCACACTGCAATAACATCTCCTACTTGAAGAATATATTCTTCTTTAATTTTTTTACCATTAATACTAATTCTCTTATTCTTTATTGCTTTAATGAGTTGATTATAATTCACATCAAGCACTTTTTTTAAGTAATTTTTAGGTTTAACTCCTGCAAATTCATCTGTTATTGTTATTTCAAATTGTTTCATTTTATTTTTTGTTATTTTACTCCTTTAGTTTGTTATTTATTTTTTAATTATTAAACTTGAATATTCTATTAAGATTCTTCCAAAATCAGTTACATAATTTCTATCATCAATAATTCCTTGCTCTCTACACCATTTTAATACAGCATAAATATATTTTCTATGCTTTTGTCCTGAATGCATATACTTATTAGTTGCAATTTTCCCATTAAATTGACTATCTTTAGTTCCTTCATAAAATCCTTTTAATACATCAAATTTTTCTCTTGAAATTGCAAATTCTGAATTTGGAAATTTTACAATTGAATTGTCATATCTTAGAAATGTAATTTTCTCAATATGTTTGTACATAATTCTTGCAATAATTGTTAAAATATGTCCAAGTTCTTTATATCCTTGTGATAGTTCAATGTGAAATTTTGCTTTTGGATGATGTTTTATAATTGATTGAAATAAATCAAGGAGCATTTTACTTTTATGATAAATACTTAAATCACTTTTAATAATACACTTCTCAATTACTTTAAAGCGAGTATTTGCATATAGTAAGTCAAATAAATTATCTTGATCAACTTCTTGGTCTTTATATTTTTTACCAGATTGTTTAGTCTCTTCAATAATTCCAATTACTCCTTCATATTTTTTATCTCCAATAGGAGTTTTTGCACTATGTCCACTTCCAATTGCTGTTACGTAAATTAACATATTAAAAAAATTAAAACTATATGGTTTAAATACTTATATGTTCTAACTTCAGAATTAATATATTTTATATAAATATAGGAAGTTAATAAATACAAAATTTTAAGAACTGTAATTTTATATAATTTTTATGAGTCAAGAAATCCAACAATGGATTGAAGAGCAAAAACAGCATGGATATTCAAAAAAAGAACTTATTCACAGTTTAATTCAGAGCGGTCAATCAAAAAAAAAGGCTAAGAAATTGCTCAAAGGGCATTTTAAGAAGAGTAAAATAAAAATATTATTCACAACACTATTTATAATATTATTATTAGTTTTTAGTTTTGATATTTGGATGAAATATAGTTTATTTAAAGCATCAGAACTTTACATAGAAGAAATTGATAAAAATATATATGAGAATTCATTAAATATATATATTGTGTTAAATCACAACTTTTATAATAAAGATGTATTTCAAATAGAGCGTTTTATTACTGATTCAAATGAAGACTTTCAAGCGTATTTTTATGAATGGAAAATTCGTTATGAAAACTATTTTTATAGAAATAATGAGTCTAAAGAATTTAGATACTTCTTTGGATGTGATGTTGAATATAATTGTGATTATTATAAGTATGAATTTGACTACAATTCTAAAGAAGATTTAGGAAATATGGTTTTAAGTAAAATTGATGAGAGTAGTTTTAATATTTATTTTATCTCAATTACTGAAGATAATATGTTTAAAAATTCTACAAAAAACTATCTTGATATTGAATACGTAAACGCTATAAACCAAAAGTATATTAATTTACTTAAGGATGTGAGCATACAGGAAACTCCAGAAATAAATTATTACAACCTCTTTAATTATTATAATTCTAATAATTATGAAATACTCAAAGAAGTTATAATTGATAGAATTAAACTTTTAGGTTTATCTAATGAAGTTTTGAATTTAGCAAGAAAATCTCATATAATACCTTTTTATGAAAACATATCTGATTTCACAAATATTAATTATGAACTAAAAAGCATATATGATAATCAATCTAAAATTACTTATTTTTCATCATTTTATAATACGACTTACACTTGGAATCGAAAAAATATGCTAACATTAGATGATTTATTAATTAGAAAAAGAAATGGGTATTATAAAAATAATAAAAATATTTTTTATAATTATTATAGATATGATTTAATAGATGGAAATTATCTAAATTTCTATTATCAAGAAGCAAAAATAACTTTATTATCTGAAATAATAAATAAATCTTATGAAAAAAACTCAATTGATGAAACATTAAGGTTGCTAACAAAAATAATACATGAATTTAATTCAGATCAGATTTATTTAAATCCTATAACATTTGAATTTGATGATGCTGTTCTTATCAAATAAAATTATTTACTTGTATTTTCATTTGAGTAATTTCTAAATTTTTCAATTCTATTAATTTTTATAGAATTTATTCAAGATTCTATTTGTCTTATACTTTTTATTTATAAATCTCAATACTTATATATTAAATACCAGTTGGAGATGATAAAAAGTGTTTAGCCAATTTATATGAACTACTCTTAAATCTTCTTCAATATTAAATTACATATTAAAAAATGACAACGTTAGAAAATTTTGAAAACACATCAAGTGAGAAGAAAGGTAACGCACCTGTTGATTATATTACTGTGAGAGGATGTCATATTGCAGTGTGGCAACATGAAACTCAAGAAGGAAGAGAATATCATCAAATTAGTGTAAGTAGATTATATACTGATAAAGAAGGAAATACTAAAAATGGACAATCTTTTTCAGTAAGTGATATCCCAAACTTAATCCTTGCTCTTCAAGAAACATATAAGAAGGAAGTCTTAAAAAATTAATTTTTTTAAAATTTGTTTGCTTTTTCCCTTTATATTATATTATATTATATTATTGTTAATATAATTTTTGATTTTTAATTATCCAAATTTTAAATTTAGAATTTTAATTTTAAAGAAATTTTAAAGTATTGAATAGAAAATAATATAAATGATATAATTCTAAAAGAGTTAAGTGAATTTAGGACTTGAAAAATTATTAGGGCTATTTGAAACAAAAGAAGGAACATTTATTCAACATACTGATTTGTCTCGTTCAAATTCTAATTTTTCAATTCCAAACTGTTTAAATGAACTTTTAATGAATCAAACAAAAGAGTATGATGAAAGTACTCTAAGAGGTTATTTAGGAGAATATTGTTCAAGAGAATTAATATCAAATTATTTGTTAAAAAATTTAGGAGGAGTAAGAGAGATAGATGTTTTAGCATTGAATAGAAATGGTTATGCTATTGGTTCAAGAGGAAAAAGAGTTCTAAAGGCTTCTAATGATAATAATATTGTTTTAATTGAAAAACAAAATGGAAGAGTTGATAATAAATTTGGATTTAGAGTGATCTCTGAAGTTGATGGTTTATTTTGTATAGTTTCAAGAGAAGGGAAAAAAAGAAAAAAAGAATTTGTAATTGTTGAGTCCAAAACCGGAAGTTTAGGATTAAATTTTAAGCATGTATATTCTAATATTTTAAAGCCATATTCACAAATGTTACAATCTCCTCTACATTATGTGGTGCTAGATTTTAGGGATAAATTATTCAATGATAGAGGAAGAAAAATATTAAAGTCAGAGAGAAGAGATGATTTTTATTCTCCTCTTATGAGTTTAATAGCACAAGAAGTTAACTCTAAAATCTCAGTTGGATTTTTAGATTTTCCTTTTTCAAAACAAGAGTTTTTCTCAGAAGTAAATAGGGGACTTGAAATTCAAAAAGGGAATAATTTAATTAAAGCTGGACGTATTGTAGAAGATACAGGTGAAATTACTTTAAATATTGGAGGAGAGGTAAGAAAGGGAGTATTTATTCCTGAGAATGATCCTAGATATTTATCTTTAATTTCTTAATTTTTACTTAAACTCTATTCTTCTTAAATTCAATAATTCTTTAGGACATAAGAAACATTCTTTGACAATAAATATTTGATAATTAGCAGGAACTATGCTCTCTTTACTAAGTTCTGCAATATAATATTCACTCTCTTTTTTTAAAGAGTATAGTTTTGCTTTTGCTCTTACTTCACACAGTCCTAAATTTAATTCTTGAATATACTCAATTTCATATAATAGAGCAAAATCAAAAGGTGTTTTAGAATTCTTTTTTCATCTGTAACAAATAATAAACATTTGGGACAATCTTCCTTACCATCTAGACAATTTGCAAGAGGAGGTCCAAAAAATCGTTTATATTCTAATTTTTGAAATAAAGTATTTTTTTCTAAAAATGAGATCATATATGTATAAATTCCTAAAAATATATAAATACTTCTCCTCTTATTATTGTAGATAAAAATGGTTTATGTATATACAACACTTAATGAATTAAATAAATATTCACAAAAAGAACTCTCAATTGATGAAATTTCTCAAACATTAATTGATATAGGGATGGACTTAAAAGGTGTTAATGAAGATGAGAACCCTGAATTGAAAATTGAAATTACAGCTGAAAAATTTGATATGATATCAAGCATTGGTATTAGTCGTGCAATTAACTCATACTTAGAATTACAAGACCCAATTATTGAGATTCCACTTAAAAGAGGAAGAGAAAAAGTAATTGTTGATAAGTCAGTTCAAGAAGTGAGACCAAAGACCGTAGCTGCAATTGTGAGAAATTTAGAACTTACAGAAGAGAAATTACAAACAATAATTGATGTTCAAGAAAAAATTCATGAAAGTTTTGGAAGACATAGAAAAAAAGCAGCAATTGGTGTTTATCCAATAAATAATATTACTTTTCCAATTCATTTTAAAGCACTTGAACCTGAAAAAATTAAATTTCAACCTTTAGAAAGTGATGTTGAGATGAGTGCTATTGATATGATAAAAAATCATGCAACTTGTAAAAAATATGCTCATCTTCTTGAAGGTGCAAGAGTGTATCCAATATTTAGTGATTCAAAAGATAATATTTTATCTCTTCCTCCTTTAATTAATTCTCATGATACTGGAAGAGTTGAAATATCTCACAGAGATTTATTTATGGAAGTTAGTGGACATAATGAACATCATCTTCACAATGTACTTGTAACACTGGTGAGTGTTTTAGAACAAATGGGGGGAGAGATTGAGAGTATGCAAGTTGAATATGCTCACGAGAATAATTATGTATATGAATTAAACTTAAATCCAAAGGCTAAAGTCTTAACAAGAGAATACATTTCATCATTAGTAGGAGTTGAATTTACAAATGAGGAGATTATTAGACTTGGTAAAAAGATGATGTATCAAGTAAAAGAAATTAATCAAAATGAGTTGGAATTCACAATACCTTGTTATAAATTAGATATTTTTTCAGCGTGTGATATTGCAGATGATATTGCAAGAGCATACGGGTATAATAATATTGAAAGTATTAGTCCTCAAATTCCAATGATTGGAGAAGAGATTAATTTTTCAAAACTTAGAAGAGAAATTAGACAAATTTGTGCAAATCAGGGTAATTTAGAATTATATACATATATGCTCACATCAACTCAAAATCAATTTGATAAGATGAGTAAAGATGTTAATTCTGAACAATTTATTAAAATTAAAGATGCAGCAGAAGAGGGAATTAATATGATGAGAACAAGACTTATTGCTGAGATGCTACATTCTCTACATTTAAATAGAAAAGTGAAATATCCTCAAAGAGTATTTGAAGTTGGAATGACAATTCAAAGAGATGATTCACAAGATACCAAAGCTAGAAATCAGTGGCATTTAGCAAATATATTAGCAGGTCCTCAAATGTCTTATACTCAAATTAAGGAGATGTCTGATACACTCTTTAAACTTTTAGGAGTTTTTGATGATATTGAGTATATTCAAACTTCAAGAGCAAGTTTTATTGAAGGAAGATGTGCTCAAATTATGTATAAAAAAGAGAAGTTAGGAGTAATTGGAGAGATTTATCCTAAAATTTTAGAAAATTTTGGATTATTAGTTCCAGTGAGTGCATATGAAATAAATTTAGAAGTTTTTAGAGAATTAGATTAAGTTTTATTTATAAAATTTAAATTAAGAAATATATTAGTTATGATATATAAAAATTGTATCATTTTCACTTTCTAAATCTTGATTTATCAATATTTAAATGTACTTTCATTCTTGTATCTTCACTGACTTCTAAACTTAGCATTTCAAATATTTTATTAATTTTATCTTCCATTACACTAATTCTGCTATCAAGTAATGTGATTTTTTTATCAATTGTTTCAAGTTGTAACCCAGATAAACTTGAATCTTCACTTTGATATTGTTGCTGTCTTTGGTTGATAGAAATAGATTGACTAGATGGTTGTTCATACTCTTGATTAGAAGGATTTGAAAAATTTTGAGGAGTTTGTTGCATAGAAAATGAACTTTGAGAGGGGAATTGCTGTTCATTAAATGGTTGTTCATTTGCAAGTTGTGAGTTTTCACTAAAATCAGTTGATGCTGGAAATGAACTTGAATTTTGTGAAAAAGAAGGCATACTTGAAGATTGTGAATCTAAAGGAGGGAATGAATCATTAGAATTAGGATTAAATGAATTAGAATTTGTATTAAAATTATTTTGTTCATCAGAGTTATTAAAATTTGGAACTGAATTTTGATTTTGATTAAAATTATTTTGAGAATTTGAATTAGAACTCATTGATGGAAGACTCATTTCATCGAGTTGAAAATTTGGTTCTTTTTTTTTAAAAGGATTTAACATATTTATTTTGTTACAATAATATATTAAATATTTTGTATTTACTAAAAAGGAGAGGATATTAAAAGTTACACTTAATTTATTTGTATTTAAAGTTGACTAAAATTTTCAAAATTTCTACTTTTTGAACTAAAGGATCTAAGATTCTACAAAATTTTAATTAATATCAAAATTTTTGTGCAAATATTGCTATCTAATTTAACTTAGCCCTAAAAGACTGAGATTTCTTAGAAACGAAATTTAAAATAATTGCACTTTTTTTTGAAAAAAAATTTAGTTTTTTTATATTTTAATTGATAAATATTTTAAATACTCAAGAATTAATACTTATATGATTGAACCTACTTCTTTTTCTAAAGAAAATACTAAAGTTAAGTTAATTTCAAATTCTGGTATTGATGTTATATTGCCATATGTTACACAAGACACAATTACTACTGTTTATGGCCCTCCTGCTAGTGGAAAGACTACTCTTGTGCTTCAATATGCTCTTCAAAGTATAAAAGAAGGTAAAAAAGTAATTTATGTAGATACAGAAGGTGGTTTTTCAGTTGAAAGGTTTTATCAACTTGGAGCAAAAGAGGAAGATTTAAGTTCAATAATTCATTTTACTCCTAAAAGTTTTGAAGAACAACAACGAACAATTCTTCAATTAAATAGACAAATTAGAAATGATAAAAATATTGGTTTAATTATAATTGATAGTTTAGTTATGTTGTATAGATTAAAACTTGGAGATGCACCTCAAAAAATAAATACTGAACTTGGAGAACAACTCAGAATGCTCACAGAACTTTCAAGAAATTTTAATATTGCAATAATTGCTACAAATCAAATGTATCAAGATTTTGAATCAAAAGAAACAAAAATGGTAGGAGGAAATGTTATACATTACTGGTCTAAAACGATTGTTGAACTCACTAATGAAGGACTTGATAAAAAAGCAATTTTAAAAAAGCATAAATTTATTGAGAGTGGAAAAGAAATAATGTATTCAATAAAAAATGAGGGAATTGTTGCTCACAAATCCAAAGGATTTGGTTTTTTTAAATAAATTGTATTAAATATTATTTTACAGATTATTGAGAAAAATGAAATTTTTTGAATGTAATCTTTCACAGGGTTCGGGAGTGAAACTCCTGAGTCAAGAACGATTGTTGAACTCACTAATGAAGGACTTGATAAAAAAGCAATTTTAAAAAAACACAAGTTTATTGAGAGTGGAAAAGAAATAATGTATTCAATAAAAAATGAGGGAATTGTTGCTCACAAATCCAAAGGATTTGGATTTTTCAAATAAATTTAGTATAATTTCTATTTTTATTTATTTGTATAGAAATTTATGATTTGTACTTAGAAGTATTTTAAAGTATAAATTAACAAATTATTTAGGGGATTGTTTTTAATAAATTCCCTACATACTAGTTGTATGAATAATTGTAGTATAAATGTTTTAAGAATTTCTCCTCCAGCTATTGCACTTCAAGATACTATGAAATATGGAGGAATTGAAAGAGTTGTGATGTCTTTAACTTCTTCTCAAGAAAAACAAGGAATTGCTAATTATGTTGCAGCTCCAGGTGATAGTAATATTTCTACAGGCACATTAGTTCCAACTATTGAAAAAGCATTATGGCAAGAAAGCCCAAAAGGTGGAGTTATGAAAACTCAAATCACACCTCAAGATATGAAAAAACATTATCAAGCAGTTGCAGATTTTGTTGTATCTAATCCTGAAAAAATTGATATTATTCATGACCACCCAGGTGTTGAAGATAGTTTTTTAGATAGACACTCAGATATAATTCACAAATATAGAATTCCAATATTAGTAACTCTTCATAATGGTAATCCTGAAGATAAACCTCAGATGAGACAAAGGTATGCGAGATTAGAACAATTAAGAAAAAAAGTTGGAGAGGATTTAGTAAAATTTAATGCAATTAGTAATTCACAAAGAGAAAAATTTCAAGGAGTAATTGATATGGCTCAAGAAGATGTTGTATATCATGGTCTAAACCCTTCTAAATTTACGCCAAAATACGATAAAGATAATGTATTATTTTCAATTGGGAGAATTTGTCCAGATAAAGGACAACATATCGCTTCAAGAGTTGCTGATAATTTGGAAACTAAATTAATACTAGCAGGAGATGTTCAAGATGGATTTGAAGGTTATTTTGAAAACTATATTCAACCTTTTGTTAACAAAGGAGTAGTTGATTTTGTAGGTTCATTAAATGATGAACAAAAAGCAGTAGAATATGCACGTTCAAAAGCTCTGTTAATGCCAATTGGATGGGATGAACCCTTTGGACTAGTTGTAATTGAAGCATTAGGTTCTGCAACTCCCGTTGTTGCATTTAATAGAGGTTCAATGGGAGAAATTATAGAGCATGGTAGAAGTGGATATTTAGTAGCACCTACTGGAAGTGATGAAGAAAAAATTAAAAATATGACTCATTATACTAGTTTAGTTGATAGATTAAATCCACAAGATGCACTTAGGTCTTTTGAAGAAAGATTTACAGGAGATATTGAAGCTAAAAAATATGTAAAAATGTATCAAGAAATGATTTCAAATTCAAGAAATAGGAGGCTAGTTGCATAAAAATGCGAGAAGAGTTAGAATTTAGAGATAATTCATTTAGTAAAAAATTATATTGTGCAGGACTTCCTATTTTTCCTAGAAATTTTACAAGAGATAGTATTATTTCAGCATTATTGGCAGATGATATAGAAATGTTAAAAAATCAATTAGAATTTAATATTATTCATCAAGGTAACACAATTAATGCATTAACAGGAGAAGAAGTAGGAAAAATATTTCACGAATTTCCAGGTTTTGAAATAGACAAGGGAAGTGGAAAATTTACAACATATAATGGTTGCGATACAACTGCGTTATTTTTAATAGGAGTGAGTTATTATGTGGAACAAACTAAAGATTTTGATTTTTTACAAACTCATAAAGAGTCAATTAAAAAAGCAATCGAGTATATTGTAACTCATTTAAATTCTCGAAATGAATTTGTAGAAGATCCAAAATTTTCAAATTCTAGCTCTTATGCTTTAAAAGTTACATATTGGAAAGATTCAGTATTACTAAATAGAGAGAATGGAGAACCTCATTATCCAATTGTATATACATTAGTTCATATTTTAAATATGGTAGCAATTAAAAATATCTCAAAATTATTGGAAGATTTTCATTTACAAGAAATTTATTGTAAAATGAAAAGTGCTCTTGAACATTTGTATGATTTTGAAAATGAATGTTTTTATATTGCAAAAGATGCATCAGGAGTTATCAGAGGTGTTACAACAGATTCACTTCATGCTTTAATGTATTTAGAAGAAGATGATATAATTCCTCAAATGCTTGAAGGAATTGTTAAAAGTTCTCAAAATTTGGAGACAAATATTGGTTATAGAACAATGAGTGAAGATTTGGCTCAAAAAATGGAGGATTCATATCATGCTAAAACAGTTTGGCCTTTTGAGCAAGCAGTAATTCATAAGGGTGCGAGTAAATTTAATTTACAAAGGGTGTGTGAGATTAGTAGTAAAATTATGATGAAAATTAAAAAAGAAGATTATGAAATTTACACTATTTTAGATAATTCTCATTTTGAAGCAGGAGGTTGTCATACACAATTATGGACAATTGCTGCAAAAAAATATTTTAAAAATATAGAATAATATATTATTTTTACTTTTTGTTATTATAAAATATAAATTAACAAATTTAGTTATGAATTTATTTTATATAAATTAAATACATAAAGAATTTATGATTAATAATACTGCAGTTAAAATGTTTGATGATTCTTCACAATATCCTAGTTTAAGAAAAGCAATGGGACAAGAATCTAGAGTCTTTATGCATTATAAACCTAGTGATTTTAGAGAAGATGGACATTTTTCTCAAAGAGCTCTATTTTTAGCAGATAAGAAGAATGGGGATAAAATAGTTGGAAAATTTGATTTAGATTATTTGAATTATTTAAGAGATGTTGGGGTAGAAATTCCAAATGATAAGGATATTATTTCAATTAGACCTACTCAATCAATAAGAAGACAATTGTCTCAAACTCCTATACTAGGTTTACAAGATTTGAAATTATCTTTTTATGATGAAACAGATCCTTCAAAAATAATTTCTACACAAGGATTATCTACTCATGGTGTTTTAAGAAAAGGAAGTCAAGATGCACTAGAAGATAAAATTAATTTTAGAAATTTTGCATTAAATAATCATTTGCCATATGTAGAAGGAGGAAAAATCTTTTCAAAAGAAACAGGAGATGATTCTGATCTTGAAAAAATGATTAAAGAAGTTGGTGATAAGAGTGGAGTTGTTATAAGAGCAACCACAGGAGCAGGAGTAAACTTTGTTCTTCCAGATATAAGAAATAAAGAAGAATTTAGAGTAGTGATTGAAGATATTATGAGAGGAAGAGGAGAACAAAAAGAATCATTTTTAGTTGAACCTCGATTAGAACTGGTATCTAATCCTAATAGAACTGCATATATTACAGATAATGGTCAAATTATTCCCATTTCAATTAGTGAACAACTAGTGGATGAAAATTTAAAATTTACAGGAAGTATTTTTGATAGAACTCAAACTCCTGATTCAACTCCTTATTTAGATTTAATTGGGAATAGATTATATGAAGATGGATATAGGGGAGTTTTTGGAGTTGACTTAATGAGAGATGTAAATAACAATTCTTACATGGTAGAAGCTAATGTGAGAACTAATGCAAGTAATTACACAAGTGAAATATTAAATGGAATGGAGACCCTACTAGGGAATCCAATTTTAAGAGCTTATGCAGAAACTATTGACATGCAAGGAACTTCAATTAGAGATTTTTCTAGTTTGCAGCAATCTCTTGAAGGAGTTTTATTTAATGGAGTTAATCCTCAAGGAGTTATGCCAATTAGTCCAAGTCCACTTTTAAAGAAAGGAAAAGTTCAATTAATAACTTATGGAAATTCAGTTGATGATATTGAACAAATTAGAAATGAGACTTCAAGAAGATTTCAAATAAATTAAAATGTTTAATAATTAAGATTTAATTTTTTCAAATTTAGTACCTTCTTTTTCTGTTGCAAAAGCATACCCAAATTCTTTAATACTTTGGCAGTTAATAATTCCTTTATAATCAATAGAAATAAATGCTGTTCCTTTTTGAGGAAATTTTTCTTTTATACAATTGATTAATTTTCTATTAACTAATTCTAAATTTTCATTATTTTCATATTGGGAGCAAATTTCTTTTGCAATTGAAAATTCAATTGCAATTTCTCCTGTTCCAGTACAACTAACTCCACATTTAGGACTTGCATAAGTTCCACACCCAATTAGAGCACTATCTCCAACTCTTCCAAATATTTTTAGAGGAATTCCTCCTGTTGAAGTTCCTACAACTATTTCTTTTCCATCAAATACAACTGCTCCAACGGTTCCATATAATAACTCTGGATATTTTCTTATTAACTCTAACAATTTAGAATTTAATTTAGAGTTATTTTCTTCAATTTCTTTAATGAGTTTGATTCTTTCTTCTTCTCTATGTTTAGTTTTTAATGTATTAGTTTCTGTAAAACCCATTAATTTTGCAAAATCGTTTGCACCATGAGAAATTAAAAGGATGTGAGGAGTTTCTTCCATTACTTTTCTTGCAACACTAATTGGATTTTTAATATTTTTAATCCCAGCTACAGCTCCACATCTTGAATATAACTCAGAATTTCCTCTCATAATTGAAGCATCCATTTCTACATCTCCATTTATTGTAAGAGTTGAACCACATCCTGCATTAAATATTGGTTCATCTTCTAAGAAATTAACTACTTTTTCAACAACATCAATTGAACTAAATCCATTTTTTAGCATATTTTCACCTAGTTTACATGCTTCTTCCAATTTTTGTTTTTTTTTATCTGAATTACCATCCCACTCTCCTGCACCCCCATGTACTACAATTGAATATTTTTTCATAATGAAATGATGGTAGAACTTATATTTATATGTTTGTTTATTTTTTAGAATATTTAGAATGAATTATTTAAAAAAGTAATTTATATTTACTTATTTTTTATCTTCTTCTGATTTTTCTTCAGATTCTGCATCTACAACTTTTTCACCATCTTTTGTAGTATCATTAGAAGTTGAATCTTCAGCACCTTCTGGAGCTTGCTCCATATTAGCATACATATCACTAAATACTGCTTGTGCTTGAGTATTAATTTCTTCAATTTTAGCTTTAATTTTATCAATATCTCTATTCTCTTCTTTAACTAAAGCATCTAACTCATCAACTAAATCAAGAACTGGTTTAACTTTTGCTTCATCAACTTTATCTTTATTTTCATCAAGAGTTTTTCTAGTTTGATAAATTAATTGTTCAGCTTGATTTACCGTTTCAATTTCATCTTTTCTCTTAGCATCTTCTTCTGCATGTTTTTCTGCATCTTCTTGCATTTTTTTAATTTCTTCTTCACTTAAATTTGTTGACGCTGTAATTGTAATGTCAGTCTCTTTTCCAGTTCCTAAATCTTTTGCTCCTACTTTAACAATACCATTTGCATCAATATCAAATGTTACTTCAATTTGTGGAACTCCACGAGGTGCAGGAGGAATACCTTCTAAGTTAAAACTTCCAAGAACTTTATTATCACTAAACATTGATCTCTCACCTTGAGCTACTCTAATAGTAACTGCTTGTTGATTATCTTCAGCTGTTGAATATACTTGTGATTTTTTAGTAGGAATAGTAGTATTTTTCTCAATCATTTTAGTAAATACTCCTCCTAACGTTTCAATTCCTAAACTTAGTGGAGTTACATCTAAAAGTAATACATCTTTCACTTCTCCTGCTAACACTCCTCCTTGAATTGCAGCACCTAGTGCAACAGCTTCATCCGGATTTACTGATTTATCAGCATCTTTTCCACTTAATTCTTTTACTAATTCTTGAACTGCTGGAATTCTTGTTGAACCACCAACTAAAATAATTTTGTGAATTTCACTTTGTTTTAAACCTGAGTCTTTAATTGCTTGCTGAGTTGGAACTTTCAATTTTTTTAAAATTGGGTCAATTAACTCATTAAACTTAGCTCTTGTGATTTTCATATCTAAGTGTTTAGGACCATTGGCATCTGCTGTAATAAAAGGCTCTGAAATTTGAACTTCTGTTTTTGAAGATAATTCAATTTTAGCTTTTTCAGCTGCAAGTCTAATTCTTTGAGCACTTTGTGGATCATTTTTCAAATCAATTCCATGCTCTTTTTTAAATTCATCTGCAACATAATTCATCAAAATTTCATCTACATTATCTCCTCCTAGTTTATTATCACCAGCAGTTGATTTCACTTCAAATACTCCATCATCTAATTCTAGAACTGAAACATCAAATGTTCCTCCTCCAAAATCAAATACTAAAATATTATGAGCATCAGCCTTATCTAAACCGTACGCTAGAGCAGCAGCAGTTGGTTCATTAATAATTCTTTGAACATCAAGTCCTGCAATTTTTCCAGCATCTTTTGTAGCTTGTCTTTGAGCATCACTAAAGTACGCAGGAACTGTAATTACTGCTTTTGTAATTTTCTCTCCTAAATAACTCTCAGCATCTGTTTTTAATTTACCAAGTGTAACTGCTGAAATTTCTTGAGGAGTATATTTTTTACCATGAATTTCAACTTTATAATCTTCTCCCATATGAGTCTTAATTGATGAAACAGTCTCTTTTGGTTTTACAATTGCTTGTTTTTTAGCATGCTCTCCTACAATTCTCTCACCATCAGCACTAATATGTACAACTGAGGGAGTAGTTCTAGCTCCTTCACTATTTGGAATAACTGTTGCTTTTCCACCTTCAATAATTGCAATACAACTATTAGTTGTACCCAAATCAATCCCTAAAATTTTTTCTTTTGCCATTTTTCTTTACTATTATTAAATTAAATATAATTTATACATTACTCAAAAGAAAAAGTCAAGAACGTTAGTGTCTTAAAATTTTTTCCTTTGCCTAAAGGCAAGGTGCAAGAACGAATTTAATGAGTATCTTGCACTTTTGCCATTTTTAATCTCTTGTTTTAATTGTAATATTTTCCTAAATCCTTATTTTAGTTTAAACTTTTAGGATTTGTTAATATTTCTAAGCAATAAATATTTATAAATATTTTGATTTTTTTACTAAAATCTGAGATTTATTATTTTTTTAAGTTTAGAAGATAAAATTTGAAATCATAGCCACATTCCAAAATGAACTGGTAATTTAATTTGAAATTGTTTTCATTTATAAATAGTTAATAAATCATAAATATATTTCATTTAAATTTATGGATATGGTAAAATCATTTTACTTTAAACAAGCAAAAAAAGGTCAGGCTGCAATTGAGTTTTTAATGACCTATGGTTGGATGCTTTTAGTAGTATTAATTGTAGGAGCGTTAATTTTCTCATTTGTAGATTTTGGAAATCTTCTTCCAAATACAGTGGAGATGAGTAACAATTTCAGAGCAGAGCCAACTCAAACAAGAGCAATTGCAGAAGGAGCAGATGGAAATTCTAGTGTATTGATATCTTTTTCGTATAATGGAAATGAGAGAATTACTCTAGAAGCTTCAAATTTATCTCAAATAAGGGGTGCAGTAGATGAGGAATGTGAACTAGTATGGATTAAAAATACAAATACAGACGCATCAAGTGATTTAAATCCTTCACCAGGTTTTGAAGTTGATCCAGGTTCACAACAAACTGAAGTTGTATTTTTAAGAGGTCATTCAGGTCTAATTGAGTATTCATGTTCAACTTTAATTCCAGGAGATGTTCTAGAGGGTCAGTTAGTTCTAAGAGCAACAGTAGCCCAAACAGGTTTCCCTTTAAGATCTCAAGGAGCGTTTAGAGTTAGTGTAGAATAATTAATTTAAAATTTACTACAAATATTTATAAATTATTTTTTTTTAACACTTTTATGATAAAAAAAGCACAGGCATCTTTTGAACTTTTATTGATTTTAGGATTTTCTTTAACACTTACAATTTTAGCAGGAGGATATTACATGTCTTATTCTAATAATGCATCAGATGCTTTAGTGGGGACTCAAATTGAGAGAGTTTTCACAGATGTGATGGGAAAATCAACTAGAGTTTTTTTTGCAGGAAATGGAAATAGAATTACTATTGAGGCATCATTTCCAGATAGAATTGAAGAGATTGCAATTGAAAGGGGAGTTACATCAGTAGGCTCAGATTTAGGAGTAGGCGTTAATTTTTCATATATTAATGTTACTTCAATTAGAGGAGGTGAATTTGTAAGTCAAACATTTACTCCTGATGAAATATCAATTCAATTAAATTGTACTTTTTCTTGTACATATGATGGAGAGAGAGCAATTTTTGATATGGAGCATTTAACTAAAGGTCCAAAGAGAATTAGAGTTGAATCAAGAGGAGATTATGTTGAAATTAATTTTATTAACTAGTTTTTATTAAATTAAATTTTATTAACTTTAAACTTATATTTTTAAATTAATATGTTTTTCTTTTATTATGTTACGTGATACTATTAAAGAATCTTTTGAAAAGAGATTTACATTATTACTTGAAGAAGAGTATGAAGAATTTATTGAAACTATTTTAAAGCCTCAAAGAAAGTCATTTAGAATTAATACTTATAAAGTAAATGATTCAAAAGTATTTATTGAAAATTTAAAACAAAGAGGTTTAGAAGTTGAACAAGTTGTATGGGATACAAATTCTTATTTCGTTAATTTAGAAAAAGAAGATGCAAGAACAGATTTAGGAAACTTATTTGAACATTTTATGGGTCAAATCTATATTCAAGAAGCAACTTCTCTTCTTCCTCCTCTTGTTGCACAAATACCTCAAGAAGTAAATGAAGATTTTAAAGTATTAGATATGTGTAGTGCTCCAGGTTCAAAAACTACTCAAGTGGCTGCTATGATGAAAAATAGGGGAGTTTTAGTAGCAAATGAATTAGATTACTCAAGACTTGCTCCTTTAAAGCTTAATTTAGATAGATCAGGGTTTACAAATATAATTATTACAAATCAAGATGGAATGAGAATTCAAGGAGAAGAAGAGTTTGATAGAATAATTTTAGATGCCCCCTGTTCAGGTTCAGGAGTCATTAGAAAATCTCCAAGAACGTTAAAAACATATAATCCTGCTCAATTACACCAAATCACTTCAATTCAAAGAAAACTTTTTACAAGAGCAGTGGAATTATTGAAAAAAGATGGGATTTTAGTATATTCAACTTGTTCAATTGATCCTGAAGAAAATGAACTTATGGTTCATTGGGCTTTAAAAGAATTTGAAGGAGCAATTGAACTTGAAGAAATTAAACTTGAAGGAGTTGATAAAAAAAAAGTTGTAACTAATTTTCAAGGAATTGAAATAGGTTCAGAAATTCAACAAAAAGTATTGAGAATTTGGCCACACCATTATGACACCAATGGTTTTTTTGTAAGTGTTTTCAAGAAAATTTCTTGAAATTATTGTTATGTTTGCTAAGCAAATTTTTTGAAGAACTTTTTGATTTCTCCTGACTGAAGGAGAGTAAAAGAGAGAGATTGCGACAACTACTTTGAAACGAGTGACAGAAAGAAACGAATTCCCTTACTTTGAAATAAATTAAATTCTTTAATCTTCAACTAAATCAATTATCCATTCAATCCATTTAAGTACAGTACTTGATCTCCTTAAATAAGTAGAATCTGAATTAACATTAAATAAATTATCCGATTTCATTATTTTAACAATTTCTTCTTTAGTTGGAGTTTCTAACTTTTTAAAATACAATTTTAAAGTTTCATTGAAAGTTTTATGTTCTAAGATTAATTTAACTAAACTTAAGTTTTTTTCTCTATGATTTAAATTCATTATTTTTAAACCTTTTTTGTTAAGACTAAAAACAATATAATCTTCATCATCTTTACTTCTTTCAACTAAACCTAAATAATTACAACCATTAAAATAATAATCTGATTGTCTTTCGTTAAAATCATAATTCAAAGTCATATCTTCTTTTCTCATATCTTCTTCAACTAATAACCCTAAAAAATCAATAATTCTTTCAAAACTATTTGCTTGAGGAAAAGGAATTTTTGGTTCTGATTTTATTTTTACTTCATTTAAAACATTTTTAATATCTTCAAAAGTTATTTCTTCTGGAGCAATTATGTAATCTTTTTGTTCAACTAATTCAAGTGAATTATAATTATTTGGGTCTTTAAAATCATAAATAAAAAAACTAAATTTATCATTACTAAAAGTCATAAAAATTGGAACAATTTCCTTAGAAATTTTATTTTTCCAAAGTCTATAAGGATAATACATTTGTCTAATTAAAAAATCATCACATTTTGTATTTTTTGCTTCAATTAATGCTAATTTATTTTCACTTTCAAAACCTGCATCAATTTCACATTGACTATTTTTAACATCAATTTTTCTTTTTCCATATTCAGCAGTATCTTCTTTAATAAAAAATTCAAAATTTTTACTAGACATTCTACCATTTATAGTAAATTCACATTCTTCCCCTAATACATCTTTAATAATTCCACTTACAAAAGCACAATTTAAAGCAGCTGATTCTGAGTATAAATTATCATAATCTAAACTCTCTAAATCATACCTTTTTGGAATTGGTATTGTTTCAACACTTTTAGAATAATTGATTTCTTGATATGCTTCAAATCTAGCAATAATATAAGTTCCTCTTGTTAAAGGTAATATTGAAAGTTTATTATTAATAAATAACTTTGGCAAATTCCTTTTATGATCAAATTTAGTCATTAAACGACTTTCTCTAAATTCATTAATTTGTTTTGAACTAATTTCAAAAAATCCTTTTTTTTCAACTTTTTCTAAAATATTATATTTTTCAAAAAGTAATCTCCAATTTTTATCTGTTTTGCTTTCAGTTTCTTTATTCGATGTCATAGTTCCTAATTAATACCTCATCAACTTTACCCCTTTTAGATCCAACTGAATTAATATTTCTTGGTACTTCAACAATTTCAATAGTGTAATCTTTATATAATTCTTTAATGAAATCAGTTGCAGAATTAGACAATAAGAACTTAACTCCTTTTTTATTAAGTTTATCGCAATATTCTTTTAATTTAATTTGGTCTTGTTTACCAAATCCATCTAAATTATATCCTGTGAAAGAAGCCGTACTTGAAACTGGATCATAAGGTGGATCTAAATATACAAAACTTCCCTTTTTAATTTTAGAAATAAAGTCATCAAAATTACCATTTAAAATTTCGATTTTATTTTCATTTAAATATTTCTTAACTGCTCTTAAAACTTCTTCATTTAAAATATTTGGATTTTTGTATCTCCCAAAAGGAGCATTAAATTGACCTTGACTATTAACTCTAAATAAACCATTAAAACAAGTTTTATTTAAAAAAATAATTCTTGCTGCTTTTTGAACATCAGTTAATGATTTATAAATTTCAGAATTTCTATCTTGGTCTCTAATTTTATAAAAATAATCTGAATCATTTTTATGTTTTTTTAATTCTTTAATTAATTCTTCAACATTAGTTTTAATTATTCTATAAACATTAATAATTTCCGAATTAATATCATTTACTACTGCCTTTTTAGGTTGAAGTGAAAATAAAACTGCACCTCCACCTAAAAATGGTTCATAATAAGTAGAATAACTTTTTGGAACTCTTTTTTTAATTTCATGAAATAAAGCCCTTTTTCCACCTGCCCATTTCAAAAATGGTTGAACAAATTTATTTTTAATCATTTTTAAAAACCTCTATAATTATATTTCATTTAATACATATATAAAGATATGTTATTTCTCATAAATAGGATCTTATTCTTCTTCAATAGATACCTTTTCTTTAATTTTAATGGCTAAATCGGATTTTTGAAAAATTTTTACTTTATTTGTTGAATCTTCTAAAAGTTCATCGGTTGACTCATTAATTATATTCAGAAAATTTATAACTAAATCTAAATCTTGAAATTTATTTATATATTCTTCATTTTCTAAAAAGTCATTGGAAGTTATAGTTAAACCTGATTTTTCAAAAAATACTTTAAATGCAAAAAATAAGTGAAATTTCGCCCTTTGAGAAATCTCAACAATTTCTGAATTAACTTGAATTTCATTTCTTTTATGTTTCAACTTCAATTCCCTTAAAGAAGAAAGAAGATTTAAAAAAGATTTATGAGTAAAAATTATAAAATTGGCATTTAGATTAGAATTAAATATAGATGTATAAATTGTTTCATTACTAAATATTTGGGCTTTTTTATTTCTAGCTTCTGCAGGTTTTTCTCTAAAAAAAGAATAAAATCTTTGAGCAAAATCATAATTATCAATTATTTTATTTTTATCAGACTCTTGAATAAATTGATTTCTTTTTCTTTGATAATAATAACCTAAATCTCTAATATCTTCACCCATTAATTTTTGTATTTCATCATTTGACCTAAGATCTCTTTTAGTTACAGGATTTTGACTATTTGTTGAATCAGTAATCATTTCTGCTAAATCATCTTCAGCTTGAAATACTTTTGCAACAACTTTAACTTGGTCTATATTTCCTATTTTTTCTAATGCTTTTTTTAAAGAAGTAGTAGTTTGAGCTCCATTTACAACTTGAAAATTTTTTAAATCTAAAGTCATATTTTCAGGATTTGGATTAGTCTTAGTATATTTTTTACATACAATAGTAATTCCATTATTAAGAAACCAAAATTTATCTCGTTTTTCATCATCAGTAGCACTTTGAATAATCTTTTTATTAATCAAATTTTCTCCAAGAGAATATCTAATATTTTTTTGAAATAATTTATTACCATATTTTTCAAATAAATCTACTAGATCTTTTCCATTAATTGTAGAAACAAAACCTTTTACATCTGGAGTTGAGAACTCAAAAAATTTACCATAAAAAGTAACTTTTTCATCAATTGTTAAAGTTCTACTTTCATCATAAAGTTTGTATATATCAATTAAACCTAAATTAATTAAATTAATATTATCCCTAAAATGATTTGGTTCAACCCACCTATCCCAAACTTCCATACTTCTTTCTGAAATCTTTGTCCCTAAATGAGAGACATAAAAATTTATTTTATTTAACGTGTAATTCTTTTCAATTAAATCATTATATTCTATTTTTTTATTTTTTATCTCACCATTAACAAAATCATTTGAAGTTAAATTACCAAAAAAATAATCAAAAATATTTTTAAATTTATTAATTACTTCTTCTCCAATTTCAGAATTAAAATTACCTTTATCACAAGAATTTTTATTATACTTACCTTGAATAATTTCAAGATCAAATTCCATCTCATCTTCATTAATATTAAAATAAATTACATCGGCTCCTAAATCATCATAACCATCAGTTAAAATTTCATCAATTTCTTCTAATTTTAAATTAAATAATAAAGAAGACACAAATCTTAAAAAAGATAAACTATCTTTATCATCATTAAAAAAACTACATATTTGATTTACTTGAGTTTTAATTTGCCCATAATATAAACTTGAATATTCCATAATATAAACTTTGAAATTAATTGTTTATAAATACTACGATTTCTAATTTTACAAACTTCTCAACCTTATTTCAAAAAAAGGGAAAATATTTCAAAAAATCTCTCTTTTTTATCTAAAAAACAAAAATTGTGCATAAAAAAAAATTAGATTTTATCCTCCTAATTTTTAATTAAATAAAATATAAATCCAAATGAGAGTAATATGAATATATAAGAGGAGTATTGAACTTGTTTAATTTCTTGAATTTTTTGTTTTTGATATTGAGTTAACTCAGCATTATTATAAGAATTACTTTTAGCATAAAAATTATTATCATTACTCCCAAAAATTAAATTGTTAAATTGAGAACTAGGATTAGTTTGAGAATTGGAAAGTAAGATGTTTAATTCTGAATATGAAAGAGCAAGTTGTACATATTGAAGAGCACTTTGCAAATTACCCACTTCTTGTAGAGTTTTAGAGTATTCATAAGAGATATATGGAATTAATGGAAGTTCTCCTTGTGATTTAAACTGCATTCTTTGAAGAGCAATTCGCTGTAATTCCTCTATTAAAAGTTCACTTTGATTAGTATTACTTGAAACAATACTACCACTTAAAATTGAATTCATTTGTCCTTTTAATTGCATACCATTGAAAATACACAAATATGGATTGTCTTGAAATAAATCTTCTAATGATTGAACTCTTGGAGTTAATGTATCAATTGAGAATTGAAGAAGAATTTGATTTAATACACTAGTATCTGAAATATAGAGTCTACAAATTTCCTGAGCTCTTGAGAATCTAAGTTGAGCATCTCTTTGAGTTGAACTTCCAAATACACTCTCCCATTGTTCAACTGTTGTAAATCTCTCTTGTGCTAAACTTAGTTGTTGAATACTTAAAAATAATTCTCTATTATCTCTAATATTAATAGTACTATTATAACTACTATTAGATTGATTATTTGATGAAATATTTTGAGAATTATTTAAAGAGAGATTTTCAAATTCTTCTAATAAATTTTGAGATTCATCTAAAAATTCTTGTGCTTCAAATATTCTATTTTGAACAAGTAAATATACAAAAATATCATTGAGATTATTCAATGTTCTAGGAAATGTTTGAGGGTTGTAATGTTCTTTTTTTTCGTCAATTTTCAGTTGAATCTCTGTAATTTCATTTTCAATTATTTCAATTATTAATTGTTCTAATGTTTCATTTTCAGTTGTATTCATATTTTTATGTGTACTATTAATTGATGATTGAACAAAATTTAAATTTAAAAGAGTTTTAAATCCAATATTTGCACTATAACAAAAACTTCCTTGAGAATAAAATTCACTATTTTCATTTGCAACTTTTGAAAAATTATATTGATTTAAACTATTTGAAATAAAAGAGTCATTAATTAAATTATTAGTAGTTAATTCTTCAATATATATCTGAGAAAGTGCACATAATTCTTGGGCAATATAATTCATAGTTTGTGAATATAATTCTGTACTAAATGGTTCTTGATTAATATTTATATTTTTTTGAGGAAATTCATTCTCTAAAATTGAAATAATATCTAAATTTTGAATTACTTCAATATTTCTAAGTGCGTTAATCTCTTCGATTTGGGTTTGATTTAAAGAATTAAAAGGAACATATACTCTTTGAATATTTCTTCTATTTGCTTCTTGTACTTTTTCAAAAGTGCCTCCAACTCTTCCAACAATTCCATTTGAATTTAAATTTCCAGTAAGTGCAAAGGAATCATCAAGAGTAATATTGTTAATTGTTGCATATGTTAAAACTCCAAGAGATGTTGAAGCAGAAGGGCCTCTTAATATTAAACTTGCTCCATTAAATGTATAATAAAAATCATATTTTTGACAAGGGAGTTGTAGGAGTGTACAAATAGTATTTTGAGAATTAGTAATTGAAATTTGAGTATCTAATTCAGTATAAGAATTTAAATTTATAAATATATTACCATTTCCTCTTGTAACTCTAAGTGTAAGAGGAATAGTTGAAGCAGAGCTAATTTCTCCATTAATTTCATTTACTGCTAGAAGTGGAATTGAATTTTCAAACATAACTTCATTCTCTTCTAAAATTTTTTCTATTTGATATTGGGAGTTGATTTGAAAAAATATGAACAATGAAGATGTAATTAATAGTCCAATTATTGCAATTATTTTTAAAAAAAATGAATTAGTTTTTTTTTTTGTTTCTTTTTTATAAATATTGGGTCTTTCTTTTATATTACTCATATTTTATTAATGTTCTCTATTTTTTTAAAAGTTATGTATTCTATGGAGTACAAACTATTTTAAATCACATTTAATATTTTTAATATATATATGTTTGAGCATTCAAAAAGAAATTTTACTCTATTAATTTTTGGACAATTTATTTCCCTTATTGGAGATAGAATTTTAATTGCAATGTATCTCTCAATTGTTGCAATTCTTGTAAGTTCTACAAATTCTTGGACTTCAAATTTATTAATAATTATACAATTTTTGCCATTATTACTTTTAGGATTTTATTTTGGTTCACTTGCAGATGTATATAATAGAAAATTGTTATTAATCATTTCAGAGAGTATTAGAACTGTATCAATTCTAATTTTACTATTTTTTCAAGATAATTTATATCTTATTTATTTCTCAGTTATATTACTTGGATTAGGGTATGCAATATTTGAACCTGCAAGAAAATCAATAATTCCATTTTTAGTTCCTCCTAAAAAATTAATTTCATTAAATAAATTATATGCAAGTTTAGAGCTTTTAGCTCTTTTAACTGGACTTTTTATAGCATCAATAATTCTTCAATTTATTTCAATAAATCTAGCTTTATTAGTAGTAATTATAACGTATGTAATCTCAATTATATCTTTATTTTTTATACAATACAATCATAAATTAATAAAAGAAGAATTATCAAAAGAAGAGGAGGAAAAGCTTACTCATACAAAAATAATTTCAAATGACACTAGTAACACTCAAATTATTACTTCACATATTGTAAGGATAAAAAAAGGACTCATTTATGTTAAAGAGAATTCTCGTTTAAGAAGTATTTTTATTGTTGTATTAATTCATTTTATTGCATGTTGTATGTTTTTTGCCACATTAAATGATTTTGTGATAAAAACAACTCCTAATTCAATAGATGTTGGTTCAATTGTAAGTTTATATTTATTTATTGTAGCACTTGGAGCGTTGAGTGCTTATCCTCTTTTGACAATATTAAAAAATATAAGAGATGGTATATTAACAGTCTTTTCATTAGCATTTGGAACAATTTTATTACTATTATTTGCTATAAATATTGAATTTTTGATTTATGAGATTTATCCATTTGTATCATGGTTAATTTTATATTTTATTGGAATTATTGTTGGAGTTCAGTATCTACGTTTTATGTATTTACTTCAAATTCATTCTAAAAAAGAATTTTTAGGAAGAGTAATGTCAGTATTTGAATTTATAACTAGTGTATCAATTATGATTGGAATTGGAATTGGAATGCTATTAAGCGAGTTATTAGGATTTGATATTGTATTTTTTTTAATTGTTTTAGTATATGGATTTGGATTTCTATATTTTTTTGTGAGAAGAACACTTCTAACTTGGTAAATTTTTTTGAGCAAGTACTTCATCAAGCGTTGTAATATCTTCAAGTCTTTTATCTTTATTTCTAAGTGCTACTACTTTTGGAAATCTAAGAGCATATTTACTCTGAGTAGTTTGTGATTCTTGTAAATCTTGATAGGATACTTGAATAATAATCTCAGGTTTAAAATAAGTAATCCCTGTTTTAGAATCTACTTTTTCAATAAGAGGAGTGAGTAATGTTGTAAATTTCTGAATTGAGAGTTCATCTCCTTCACTCTCAGTTACTCCTGAACCAACTTTTCCAATTGTTTTTAATTCTCCTTGGTTATTTTGAATTGCTACATAAAAACTAGAAAAGTAACCACCTCTTTTACCAACACCTCTTTGAGCTGCTACAATTACAACATCTATATCTTCAGATGTAGGTTTCATTTTATACATGTATCCAACTTTTTTACCTGCTTTATAAGGTTTATTAAGAACTTTAATCATAATACCTTCTTGTTTATCCTTAACACTTTCTTCATAAAATTTTTCAAGTTCTTCTATTGATTTAACTATTTTATATTTTGCAGGTGAGATTTGAAATGTATTATGCATAGCTTCAAGTCCAATTTCATCATATACTGTAACTTTATATGAATAAGGACTTTCAATTACTTCAATATGAGTATTTTTAAAAATTACTTTTGAAGATGTTTCATCTTCTTTTTTTGTTTGAGTAAATTTAAGTAAATCCATTTTAGTATTTATGTTTATATTTAGTATTATTGTTATTTTTTATTATTTTATAATCACACTCATTAAATCATAGGTTATATGAGTATTTTCAAAATACTCCTTTGCCTCTTCTAAAATAACAGTTGGGTCTTTATATCTTTGAGAGAAGTGAGTAATATATAATTCCTTCACATTACAATCTCTTGCAATTTGAGCTGTTTCTTTACCAGACATATGGTCATATTCTTCTGCTTTATGTGCATGTTCTTTATATAAAAATGTAGCTTCCATAACTAAATAATCACTATCTTGAGCAATAAGTTGAACTTCTTTGCAAGGTCTGGTGTCAAATATGAATGTTATTTTAAGTCCCTCTTTTTTATATGTAATCATATCAGCTGAAATTATTTCTCCATTATGTTCAATGTCAAGTCCCATTTTTGCTCGTGCAAGTAGAGGAGAGGTTGTAAGTCCATATTGTTTAGATTTTTTAGGGTCAATATTTAATACATCTTTTTCTTTAAGAGAATATGCAAGACATGGAACTGAATGATTTAAATTAATACAAGAGATTGAATATTGAGATGTTTTAACTATTTCTTGTAACTCTTCTTGTTTGGGTGTATGTTCAAATACTTGTAAATCTAATTTTGAATCAAAAATCATTGATTGTTTCATGTGAGTAATATAGTTTAGAGTTCCTTTAGGTCCATGAATCTCTACAACTCCTACGTTTTGAGTATTTCCAAGACTCATTAATAAACCAGGTAGTCCAAGTACATGATCACCATGCCAGTGTGAGATAAAAACTCTCTTTATATGGCTAAGAGGCAATTTTTTTTTCTTAATTTGTAATTGAGTATGTTCTCCACAATCAAAGAGCATTAACTCTCCATTGAGTTCTAAACAAATAGAGAGATGATTCCTCTCAGGAGTTGGCATCATACATCCAGTTCCTAAAAAGTGGAGTTTTTTAGTCATATTAATTAAACTAACTGGTATTTTATATACTTTACTTTTATTTACTTTTATATATTTCACCAAAATATTTTTTAAAATTAGAGACAGTGGATATTGAATCATTTTATTGTATTATTGGTATAATGTGTACAAATATTTAAATAGATTTTATTTTTATTGAATATATAGATAATGGTACAAACTACACACTTTTCACTTGATGATTTAAAAGAAGGAATTCAAGTGTGGGAGAATAATACTGAAAAACTCACAGCACAAGTTGATTTTAAAGCATTTTATAAAGAACTGTTTACAACTCTTATTCAAGAAGATTTTATTGATGGAAGTGAACGTTCAGACTCAGATAGAGATGGATTTGCTTTAAAAAATGAGAATGTAGAAAAATATGGAATATTAATTGGTGCAGGAGAAGATAGTGTAATTGAAGGATTTGAGGGAACCAGGCATAATGGATTTTTTGAGAAACGACAACGTTTTGTGAAATATTCTACTGGTGATAATTATGATTTTGAAACGACTTGGCATTTTAGAAAAAAAACTCCAGTATTAAACTGGTGGTTTGATTTTAAAATGGATATTGCATGTCGAGATTATAGAAATGTTGAAGTAGTTGTAAATGGTCAAAAGAAAATTATGCAACAGGGACTATGGGAATTTAGAAATAAGGGATTTTTGTTACCTTCAAAAAAAAGATATGGACAAATTGTAAAAATTACTCAAAGTTTAGAGCCTTTTATATCACAACAAAGACTTGAAAATATTATGCTCAATTTAATCTGGTTTAAAAAAATAATGTATGATAAGGAGTGGTGTGAAACAAAAGGATGTGATTATATTTATGATGTACTAAACAAACATTTTAGAAGAGTAAATTGAAAAATAAAATTTCACTTTATTCAATCTCATTGCAATATTCAAGTTGCTTAGCAACTTAGAGAAACTATTTTAATTCTTTTCTATACTCATCAATTAAATCTCTATACTTAATTGCTCTTTCAAAATCTAACTCCTCTGATGCTTTTCACAATACAGGAGTTTCACTCTTGTTGACCTATGATATAAGATTTCAATTTGTTCAATCTCATTGTAATATTCAAGTTGCTTAGCAACTTAAAATTATTTTAATTCTTTTCTATACTCATCAATTAAATCTCTATACTTAATTGCTCTTTCAAAATCTAATTCTTCACTTGCTTTTTGCATGAGTCCTTCACATTCAATTATTTTTTGCTCAATATCATAATTAGTCATTGCTTTAACTTGACTTTTTACACTTGGAGTTTTTCCTCTCTTATCTTCCTCTTTTTCATCTACAACTTTAATAATTTGAGTAGGTGTTATACCATGTTCAATATTATATTTTTCTTGTTGTTTTCTTCTAAATTTAGTCTTCTCAATTGCTGCTGTAAGAGATTTATTCATTCTATCAGCAAAGAGAGTTACTTTTCCTTCAACATTTCTAGCTGCTCTTCCAATTGTTTGAATTAGAGATTTTTCATTTCTTAAAAATCCTTCTTTATCAGCATCTAAAATACATACTAAACTCACTTCGGGAATATCTAAACCTTCTCTGAGTAAATTAATTCCAACTAATACATCAAATTCTCCAGCTCTTAGTTGTCTAATTATTTCAATTCTCTCTAAACTATCAATATCACTATGTAAATACCTCACTTTAATTTTCTCTTTTGCTATATATTCTGCTAAATCTTGAGCCATACGTTTAGTTAAAGTAGTTACTAATACTCTTCCTCCCATGTGTCTTGAATCTTTAAATTTTTCAACTTCGGTTTTTATTTGAGAAATACATTCTTTGACTTGCCCTTCACAAGGTTTTACTGTAATTATAGGATCTAAAAGTCCAGTTGGTCTAATGATTTGCTCAATTAATTGAGTTGATTTTGTAAGTTCATATTCACTTGGTGTTGCACTCACAAATAAGCAATTTTTAAAATATTTCTCAAACTCATTAAATTTTAAAGGTCTATTATCAAAAGCACAAGGGAGTCTAAATCCGTATTCAACTAAATTTTTTTTACGAGCATAATCTCCATTATACATTCCATGTGATTGTGGAATAGTTTGATGACTCTCATCAATAATGAGTAAAAAATCATCTCCAAAATAATCAAGTAATACATGAGGAGGAGTTCCAATTGCTCGTTGTTCAAAGTGTCTTGAGTAATTTTCAATTCCAGAGCAGTATCCTACTTCTTCAATCATTTCTAAATCGTATTTAGTTCTTCTCTTTAATCGTTCAGCTTCAAGTAAAGAGAGTTGAGGGAGCCACTCATCTAATTCATCTCTAATTTTATTGAGTGCTGATTTAATTTTCTCTTCAGTTACTGCAAATTGTTTAGCAGGATAGAGGGTAATTTCATCAAGTTCTTGAATCACTTCTAAACTCACACTATCTAAAATTGCAATTCTCTCAATTTCATCTCCAAACATTTCAATTCTCACAATAGTATTATCATATGCAGGATATACTTCAATTGTCTCTCCTCTGACTCGAAATTGACCACTTTCAATAGTTCCACCACTTACTCTTTCATAGAGCATTTCTACAATTTTTAGAAGTAATTGTCCTCTATGAATTTCTTCTCCTACTTTAATTTTTTGTGATAATTCTTTAAAATCTTCAGGATTCCCAGCTCCATAAATACATGAAATACTCGCTACAACAATCACATCATCTCGTGATAAAAGTGAAGCCATAGTTTTAAGTCTCATCTTTTCAATTTGTTCATTTACAGTTGCTTCTTTTTCAATGTATGTATCACTAGTTGGAATGTAACTCTCAGGTTGATAATAATCATAATATGAGATAAAATATTCAACTCTATTTTCTGGAAACCATTTTACAAATTCTTGGTATAGTTGAGCTGCAAGTGTTTTATTATGTGCTAAAATTAGAGTTTTTTTTTGCAATTTTTCAATTACATTTGCCATAATAAAACTCTTACCTGAACCAGTAATTCCTAAAAGTGTTTGTTTACAATTATTTGGATTTTTTTCAAATTCTTGAGTAATTTTAGAAATTGAGTTGAGTTGAGGAGGCGTTGGTTTATAGGAGGATTGTAATTTAAATTTCATTTTCTTCCTCTTCTTTAGCTAATTTTTTGTATATAAAATAAGAAAAAATTGAAAATAAAATTATATAAAATATTTCAATCCAAACTGAGTTCCCATTTTTTATTAATATTGAAACTAATAATGCAATAATCAAACTGCTAAATAAAATTTCATATAAATCAATTGTATTAG
>JAIUMM010000016.1 GCA_022565615.1 Nanobdellota archaeon
AGAACAATTTAGAATGAGATATAACCATTTTAGACCACATCAAAGTTTAAAAGGTAAAACTCCAGCAACAGAGTTTTACAATTTTCAAAGAAAATTGAGGTGGTGACATATGTCATCCGACTACACAGTAGAATATAAATAGTTTAATTTATAAATAGATTTGACATATATTTAATAATGAATACAGAGTTTCAAAAAATTAAAAATGCTATTGAAAATTATAATCAAATAAAATTCAGATATGAAAAACCTAATGAAAATCATAAATGGGGAGAAAGAATAGGTAATCCTCATTCAGTATATATATCTAGAAATGAAGAGATTGGTGAGCATTTAAAAATTGACATATTTCAAGAATCTGGAATTGGAACTGAAGTTAAAGAAAGTTTAAAACAATTTGTCATTGAATATATCAAAGAAGTCCAAATATTAAATTCAAAATTTAAAAAAAACAATAGATATGACCCTACTGGAGAAAGATATGAAAAAGTAATTGTTTGTATAAAATGAAAATGGATTTATTTTTAATTGATAGTTCAGATAAAACTTTAAAAGCAAATATCTCTGGTTTTGAAAATGGAGAGATAAATGTTGAAAAATTCAAATTATCAATTTATTCTTGTAATAATGAAGGAAAAGTTACTTTTAATGAAGATTTAGATTATAATGCAACAAAAAAACTATATGATTATATTAATGTATTTGAAAAAAATACAAATGAAGAAGAATTAACTACTTTTATGAGTCAATTTACTTCAATACATGAAATTAATACTGTTAAAACTTTTTTCCAAAAGTTAGGTACTGATAAATTAAATCATATTGAAAAGAGTTTAACTAATGAAGAACTAGAAAATTTAAATGCAAGTATTAAACAAACATTATACCGAAAAGAAATTGAAAATCTTAAAAAACTAATTTCAATTGATATTAATTCATCTTCTAAAAATATTTTTTTCCAGGAAATTAAGAAAAAAGAAGACTTAATAAAATATTTATTTGATAATTATTCCAATAAAGAAACAACTCAACAAGAAAAAGTTTTTGAAAATTGGATTAGAAAAAATCTGTGGGTTTTAGAAATTGAATTCTTTGAAGATTTAAAACTCAAAAATTTGAAAAAATATATCAAAGGTGGTAAAAATGTAATGCCTGATTTAGTATTTAAAAACAAAAATTCTTTTTTAAATTTAATTGAACTAAAAAGGCCCAAAGAAATTTTATTCAAAGAAGATAAATCTCATAAAACTTTATATAAGCATCCGAATCTCTCCAAAGCAGAATCCCAATGTATTAAATATTTAAGGAAAATTGAAGAAGCAGATAGACAAAAATTTGAAAGTGAATTACATACTGAAATATTAAGACCCTCGATAAAGTTAATTTATGGATGTTTTTCTAAAGGAAATAAAAAAGAGCAAAAACAAGAATTAAGAAGTATAAATTTTCATCTAAATTGCATAAATATAATTACGTATAATGATTTAATTGATATGGGTGAAAAAATTTTAGAATCTTATGAATGAATTGTTTTATTTTAAAAATTAAATTAAAATATCTTTCAATCCTCTTGATTGAAGAAATGTTCAATTCTCTCTTTAACATCCCCTGTTCTCTTCTCAAGTGTCCAAAAAGAAGGGAAATTAATTCCATACATTGGCCATAAAAATCTCTTATCCATAAGTACGACAAGTCCTCTATCCTCGTTAGTTCTAATACATCTTCCAGCTGCTTGAGTAATTTTTGAAATAGCAGGAGCAATATACCCATATAATTGCCCTTTTCTAAATTTCACTTCATAATATCGCATTAATGACTTAGTAAATAAGTCTGGAACAGTTAAAGGAATCCCAACCACAATTACCACTTCAAGAGCCTCTTTTGGTAAATCAATACCCTCACTAAATGAACCTGAAGTTACTGCAAAAAGAACTGTTGCTTTATTATCAATTCCTTTGTTTTTGAATTTTTTAATAATATCATTTTTGTCTTCTTGTGAGAGTCCTCTTTGCTCTTTAATTATCTTTCTACCAAGTTTTAATAAATGCATCTCATACATTACTTTTTGCATAAATGTGTAAGAAGGGAAAAAAACAAGAGCATTTTTAGTTGAAGCAGCTTGTAAATATTCTTCTGTATGTAGAGCAATTTTTGTAAACATATCATTACTTCTTTGAGAAAATTGAGTAGTAATTTCATCATCAATAATAATTTTTTGTCTCTTAGCCATAAATGGACTTGGGAGTTCTAAAATTTGAGCTGAATCAAGCCCCATAATATCTTTATACATTTTTATAGGTTGAAGAGTAGCTGACATTACAACAGAACTAAATGCCTGTGTTAAAATTGGCTTAATAAATGGAGCAATATCTAAACATTGAAGTTTTATTGCAAAATGCTCAATTTGTTTATTCATAGTCATCTCAATAGTGAGCACATTATTTTTAGAATCAAAATCATATAACTCATAAATTGCTCTACTTATACTTCCACACCAACTTGTTGATTTAAGTTCTTGCTCAAGTACAAATGTTTCAACCTGCTCTAATAATTCCATTACTAATTTTGGTTTAATATCCTCTCCTAATGTAGATTCAAATTGATATAAAAATTCATTTTTCTCAACTCTATGTTCAAATACATTAAATTCTTTTTTAGAAGAGTATAAAATTTCTAACGTTTTTTTTAGTTGATTAACAATCAAATTTTGCTTAGACGTATCAAAATTACAAAGCTTTAATTCCTCTTTAGCAAATTGCAAAGTTTGAGTTGAAATAGAATATGAATTTGAATTTCTAATCCTATCAGGCAAATTATGAGCTTCATCTACAATAATAATACAATCTTCAATACTCACTCCAAGAGATGAAAAAAACAAATCTGAAATACTTGAAATAAAGACATAATTCACATCACAAATAATAATATCACTTTTTCTCACCTCCAAATTAGCAACTGTATATGGACAAAATCCTTCTCTTCTACATACAGAAATAAATTCCTCAACAGATTGAAAATTAACTAATTGATTTGATAAATCTTCATATTCAATTTGGTCTTGCTTATTTTTACACTGTGAACATTTCCCTGGAGTCTTTGAACGTTTACATTTAATTGAAGGGTCAGGATGCTCAGCACTCACTGGAGTATAACACATATTTTTTTTACCAATATATGCTGTTGGCTTAAGTCTTTGTTTCCCTTCTGCTTCTCTTTTTTGATTAATTTCTTGAAGTGTACTTAAAACTTGATTTACTTGTGTTTGCCTTGAAGTTAAATAAATTACTTTTTTATTAAATCTCACAGCTTGTTTTAATGTAGGTGCAAGAGAACAAATAGTCTTACCAAGACCTGTTGGAGCATTAATTAAAATTGAAGAAGAATTCTCAATTGTTGAATAAACTGATTTCATAAATTCTTCTTGACCTTCTCTTATTTCATTATATGGAAAAAATAATTCTTTAATATCAACCATCTATATAGTTAGATAAAAAAGCATTTATAATAATTTAGATTATAAAGAATAGAAAAACAATTTGAAATAAAAATTAAACTATTATGCTATAAAGAAAGAGGAGAACATATTCATAAATAAATATGTAAGTCCAATATCAAATAATGCTCCTACCCAAAGCATAATTGAAACATCCATCAACCCAGATATGGGATGCCCTCCGTCTATCTCCTTGACTATATATGCTGAAAAAAATGCTTGAATAACTAAAATAATTGCAACATAAAATGATAACACTTGAAAACTTATATCTAAATCACTTGGAAAAATATCTTCAATTACATCTAATTCTAATGCATCAATATCTGTAGTTACAGATCCAAAAATATCAAATAAAACCACTGAAACCAATAAAGAAATATAAATAGTAAGAGCAATTCCAATAAAAGAACCATACACATTTCCTCTCATTGTAGATACTACTTCTTTTTTTTGATCTCTTAATCCATTAATTCTATCCATATTATCACTTACAATTTCTCCTGCAATATCAGCAGAACCCCCTCTATATACAACACTAATAAAAATATCTGTAAATTCTGCAATTAACGCTGAACCACTCTCTTTTGAAAAGTAGTACCAAGAATTAAATTTATCACTTGTAATTTTTAATCTTTTATACACACGATTGAGCATCCCATCTAAAATTCCAAAATTATGAGGTAGTAATGTCTCAATAGTTGTAGTTAAAGTTCCTCCTTTTGATTGATGAATATCTCCAAATGACCTAATAAAAGATGGGAAAAGTGTATCTCTATTTGTAATTTCTCTTTCAACTTTTCTTCCATACCATCCACACAACATAAGAGGAGAACCTACAACTGCAATTTTAAGCATTATAGGGATGTCCATATTCCAAACTATTGGTGTCAATATTAAACATCCTGTGATTGAAATAATAAACCATTTTATCATATTTTTTCTACCTTCTTCATATCCTAAAGAGTGAAATAATCTATCAGTTGGGAGAAAAAATTTAATAAATACCATCATAATAACATTTACAAGTACAATTCCTAACAATCCAAATTGCATCATATAATTAGGATCAAGCCCTGTTAAAAAAGGAAGTAATAATACAGTTGATAATAAAAAAGCAAATGAGAGCATAAGAGATACATACATTTCTTGAATTAATTTAATTCTCTCTAAACTCTCTTTATATACAATTTCATAAGAATTCATCATTGCTTTTTGCTCATCAATAAAAAATTTTTGAAGACTTGCATTAAATGATAAAGAAATACCCATACGTTCTAAAAATCGTGCAAAATGTTCAGTATTTAGAGTATTTGCAACTTTATATGAGGCTGTTGAAAAATCAACTTTAATACTTTGAACTAAATAATAAATTTTACTAAAAATATTTGCAATTTCTCTATATCTTCCTTTTTGAGAAAAATCATAAAATAGTTCTTTTCTTCCTAAATTAATTGTTGATAATGCTCCAGCATAGGTAATGAAGTAATGTAAATTTTCATCAATATTTCTTGCTTGAGAGTCAATAATAATTGAAGGATATACTAAAAGCATTAAAATAATAATAAAAAATAATGCAAAACCTAATCCTTGAATCATAACATTATAAAAAGCAAAAATAAAAATTAATAATACTACAATATCAAGCATCAAAATTGTCAAAAAATAACTCATTAAGTACTCCTTCATTGAAGACATACCCAATGCATTATATGTTTTTTTATTCATTTTTTTAAACTCTCGTATTATTATAATAGATTAATCATACCCAACTGAAAACGGTAATGACCGCTCTCCATCTCTTCCAAATTTCTTTAGAATTTCAACTAACTCAAAATAATCATACAATTTATTATCAATAAAAGCTTGAACAATTTGAGTCCTTCTTCTCATAATATCATAAATCTCTCTTGGATCTTCAAGTCCTATATGCTGTGCAATTTTATTTTCCAAAATATGTGAGTTGTATAACCCTCTAAACATGTGCTTATCGTGTCCAGTATCCCACGTAAATACTTCTTTAGTAAGTACTTTTCCAACTTCATCACTGTACCTAATTAACTCAGTAATTGATAAAACTCTTCTCTCCATTTTTCCATTTACATATACTGCACTTTGAATTAATACTACATTTAAATTATCCATAAATGCAATTGGAATGTTAATAGGATCACCTGATAAACGTTGAATCATTGAGTGTACAGAACCTGCGTGAAATGTTGAAATAACAGGGTGTCCCGTCTGCATTGCTTGAAACGTAATATTTGCTTCTTGACCTCTAATTTCCCCCACAATAATATAATCAGGTCTTGAACGAAGTGATGCAATTAGAAGTGTAAACATTGTAACATCTGTTTTTTGACCTGATTCTCTTGTCACTAAGTGTTGCCAAACAGGGTGTGGAATTGTAATTTCAGGAGTTTGTTCTACTGAATACACTTTATTGTCAAATGGAATAAATGCAGTCATTGCATTAAGTGTAGTAGTCTTACCACTTGCAGTCTCTCCACACACAAAAATTGAAATTCCATTCTCACAACAAAGCCATAAATACGCAGCCATTTCAGCTGACCACGTTCCCCATTGAACTAAGTTAGTGACTGAAATAGGTGATTCATTAAATTTACGAATTGTAAATGATGAACCATTTAGTGAAATTTTTCTTGAATAAATATAATTTACACGAGAACCATCAGGCATAATAGCATCTACTACAGGATTAGCATCACTCACAGGCCTCTCAACACGCTCTGATGATTCCACCATATATTTATTTAATTCTAAATCACTACTAAATTTAACACTTGTTTTAATTGGACCAAATATTTTATGAACTACAAATACATGTCCAACTCCTACACACGATACATCTTCAATATACATATCACGAAGTAATGGTTCAAGTTTTGAATATCCTAATCTATCTTTAATTAAGTGAAATTGAATCATATCAAATTGAGCTTTTGTAACTTTAATTTTATGTTTCATTGAAGCAAAAATTGAATCTTTTTCTTTATAATTAGAAACTTCAGTCACTTCATTATATAATGAAAGTAATACATCTCTTAACTCATCTAATGTTTTTGGAACTTCTGCTGTATGTGCTACTTCAATAATTCTATCAAGTACTGCTTCATACAAGTCTTCTTCTTCTGCACTCAACTCTGGCATAATTGATTGTGCTACAACTTCTCCTTCTTTATCTTTATAGATGTGAGTAAATAATGGGTCTCCTACTGGATATATAATATTTGGATTCTCAACACTTCTAAGTGATCTATCTAGTTGTACTCTAAATTCAGGAGAACCTCCTTCTAAAGAAAATTTTTGAACATACTCTCGCAGATGACTAAATTTTTGAAGTGCTTCTTCAAAATTTTGTGTCTTTGAGAAATGTTGTCTATCTACCATATCAATTTTTATAACTTTTGTATTAAAAATATATAGTATTACTCATTAGAGGAGAAGTAAAAGTACTTTACAAGGTAAAAATAATTGAAGTTGTGCTCAACTATTTTATTCAAATTTTATTCAAAAAAATATTAAAATATTATTCAAAGTATCTAGGCATTCTAAATGTTCTTTGAATTGTAAATGAGTGTTCATAATCCATTACTGTCTCAAATACAAAATTTGTATCTCCATCTTCTCTATATTGCTCATATACACTTTGAGGAATATCACAAATAACATTTAATCTAGAATCTTGAGCTGTTAGAGAATTAGTTATTTGATACTCATCAACAAATTGGCCACTCTCTCTTGCGTATGAACATTGCAAATTGAATTGCCCAAATTGAGTTTGAATATTATTAAATGTAATTTGTGAATCTTGACTCACTTGTCCTTGAATTACGTATTGCATAATTGTTCCTCTATTAGTTGTTCTAATTTCAAAATTTGAAAGTGTAAATGGACCTTTTTTTTTAAGAAGTGAATTTCTAATTGAATTTCTATCAAAATTAATTAATAAATTAGACGAATATTCGAAATTTTCTTCATAATTAATATCAAAAAACAATGAAATATCTTGAGATAGAAATGGTGCTCTATTTGTAGTATGAACATCATCTACAGTTAGAGAAAATTCTCTTGAATAAGGAACTGAATCACTAATAAAAAGACTCCCTCTTCCTTGAAATAGACCATCATAAAAACTCTCAATAGAGTCTGGACTAAATATAGTTGAATATTGTATTGAACTATCAGCAGGAATTGTTCTAACTCTAATATTTTGTTGATTAAGTTCAATAGGGTCAAAATTTTTATTTCTAAGAGTAAGTGTAAAAAAAATACTTTGTGTTTGAAGTAAATTTCTTGTGTCTAGAGAACTCACTCTCACTTCTAAACCATCTCCTATATTATCATCTCCTCTTGGTCCAACTGGTGTATTTCCTCCTCCAAATATTCCTCCCATTGAACCTCCTCCTGAACATCCTGAGAGAAAAATTAAACTAAAAAAGACTAGAAATAATAGTATTGATTTATTCATTTACTAATACTTAATGTATTAAATTTATATATTTTCGTATTAACAAATTAATACTCCTCATTTTAAATTTATGAGGTATTGTTTGAAGATAGAATCGATTACCTAACAAAAGCTTTATAAAACTAATGAAATTTATATTACATAACACGGACTTGGCCACAAATTATTTTTTTGTTGGGGTTGCCAAGTCTGGTCAAAGGCGCAGGACTTAAGATCCTGTCACTCTCGTGTTCGTGGGTTCGAATCCCTCCCCCAACATAAATATTAAACAGACTAATTTATAAATAATTAAAACTCTATAATTCTATGAATAATAAATACGTAGATTTTATATCTGATGAAAATTTTTTAGAATGTATTAAATGGGTCTGTGATTCTTACCCTAAAATTAACACCGAAGAAATTAATATGGTTGAATTACATAGGAACTCAGTTGACCCTTTCAAAATGATTTTTGATATTTGTAACACTGATGTAGATTTTGATGTTTGGATACAAAATGAAAAAATAAGACAAAACGATAAAACTGTAAATAATAAAATTGGTGAATTCCATCAAAAAGTATTAGGTTTTGTAGAAGGATGGGAAGACTTACACAGTGGGCATCCATCCCAAGTAGACTTAAAAAATAATTCAAATACTATTTTCATAGAACTTAAAAATAAACATAATACTATGAATTCAAGCAGTACAGATAGTTGTAGAAATAAACTTGAAAAAATAGTACAAACATACCCTAATTCAAAAGCTTATTGGGCATTTATTGTAAGTAAAAATGGATCTTCTGGAGAAGAAATTTGGAACTACCAAGGAAAAAGTGATAAGAATATAAGAAAAATTTGGGGTAGAAATGTTTACTCCCTTATAACTGGTAAAGAAGACTCTCTCATTCAAGTATGGAAAGCAATACCTATAGCGATAAAAGATTTAATTAAACAAGAAAATTTAATTTCTAAGGAGACTGAACAAAACTTATTAAAGTTCTTTGAGATTGCATTTCAGCAATAGGAGTTGAATCTCCATTTAAGCATTTAATTAATTCTTCTCCTAAAGCTTTTCCAACTAATACTGCTACTGCATTTCCAATTTGTTTATATTGTGAAGAGATACTACCTTTAAATTCCCAAGTGTCAGGAAATGATTGGATTCTCGCATATTCTCTTATTGTAAATGGTCTTGTTTCTTCAGGGTGACATCTTTCAGTTTGTTTTTGTGAAGGAGACGTTGTTAATGTTAAACAAGGCTCATCCCAACTAATTCTTCTAGCCATACCTCTTTTTCCTCCACCACTATAAAAACTATTCCCCATAAATTCTTTCTGAATTTCAATAGGTAAATCTATCCAACATCCTCCTGGTGGAACTAATTTTAAAATCTTTTTTCTATTTTCTGAATAATTAATTCCTTGTGAAGTTGGAACATTACTTAAAGCTTCTCTTAAAGTCGTTATTTGTTTAGATTCTATAGGGAATTCAAAATTATAATCTTCTAATGTTCCAACTATAATTAATCTTTTCCTCTTTTGTGCAACTCCAAAATTAACTGAATTTAAAACTTTATAGGTAACTCTATATCCCATTTCTTCAAGAACTGAAATTATAGTTTTTAATGTCCTACCTTTCTCATGCCTTAATAAACCCTCAACATTCTCTGCTAATAAAATTTTAGGTTTAACTTCTTTCACACATCTTGCAAACTCAAAAAACATAGTTCCACGTGTGTCCTCAAATCCTAGTTTTTTTCCTGCAAAACTAAATGGTTGACATGGAAAACCACCCGTTACAATATCTGCTTTAATATTTGAAAAATCTACTTTTGAAATATCTTCATGAATTACATTCCAGTTTGGTCTATTATGCTTTAATGTTGCAACACAATCCTTATCAATTTCAACAAGAGCACTTTTTTTCAATCCTGCCATCTCCATTCCCAATGCAAGTCCTCCTGCTCCTGCAAATAATTCTATTACTTTATATTCCATATAACTGCACCTAATATATTATAGAAATAATCATTTAAAAATATTTTGTATTAGTTGAGTAGAATTTTTAGGAGAAGAGATTGAAGATATTGGAAAATAATGAAATATTATCTTTAAGTTTTAATAATTGAGTTTTAATAGTTATGAGGTATATTTATAAATTCTTAATATTCTAATGTATATAGTGAATTAATATGAACCAACAAATGAGTGCAAAAATCATAATAAAACCTAATCTATTTAGTTCTTTATTTTTAGAATTTTTAAAACAAGTTCTAGTAAATTTCTTCTTCTTCCTCCCTCTTCTTATTATATATTTAATAGTTGAATTCTTTTTTGAACTTACATTTCAAAGTGAAGCAATTTTTCTTCTAATTGGACTCACTCTTCTCTTCTCATTTTTTAAAATTTCATCAAGACTTATTACACTACTTAATACCAAATATGTATTTACACCAAGTTCAATTGAAAAACAAACAGGAATTATCTCAAAAAGTTCTCACTCTTTGCATTATTCTCAAATTACTGATATTGAACTCTCTGTAGAATTGTGGGATAGAATTTGTGGAGTAGGAGACTTAGTAATTCATACTGCAAATGATAGATATTCAAATAGTGTTTCAAAACATTCAATGATTTTACAAAACGTGAAAAAACCACAACAACTCAAAGATAGTATCTTAAAAAAAGTATCTCCACACAAAGATTATTCACACTCACACTATCCAACTCACAATCAACAACCTTCCCATAACCATCATCATTAATTTATAATCTCTACTAAAAAAATATATTAAATATCATTTAATTAAATTATAGTTCAATTGTAACTTAATTCTAATTATATAACTCCAAATATTCAACCACTCCTTTAAAAGTCCACATAAATTCGTACTCTTTTAACTCACTAATTGAAATCCACTTAATCTCTTTAATAACTTCATTCCCAACTTGCTCAGGAATATATTTTGAATCATTAATTAATTGCGTTTTATAATAAAAATCAACTTTTTTTATAAACTCCTGAGTTGATCTAAAATAACAATGATTAATTGAATGAAAAAAAGGAGATTTTAACACTAAAATTTCAAAACCTAATTCCTCCTTGACTTCACGTTTTACACACTCATCAAGTTCTTCTAAAAATTCACATCCTCCTCCTGCAAATTCCCATTTATCTTTTGTTTTTTGTGTTCTAATAATACAAATTTTTTTATCTTCATTTTCAATAATTGCATATGCACTTAAACGAACTCTATACATTGAAGAAGAAGTAAATTCATATTTAACACCTTCACTATCTTTAAACTCAACCATTTTTATATATCTTAAGAATAATTTTTTTATACATTCTTATCTTATATTATTTTTCATATATTCTCTAAATGCTTCTTTGTGAAAATCAGCAATCATTGACTCTTCAAGTTCATTTTTTTTGACCCAAACTACTTCTTCAATTTCATCTTCACTATCTAACTCTTGTTCACCTTGAATAGTTGACTTTAAAGAACATATAAAAAATAAACTAATTCCACAATAATATTCATCTCTTTGAGCATGATAATAATTTTCATTAGACACAAACACAACTCTCATCTCCTCATTAATTTGATATCCTGTCTCCTCTTTAATCTCTCTTAACAATGCTTCTTGAGGTGATTGACCAAGTTCAATTCCTCCTCCTGGAAATTCAAATCCTTGATTACTTCTTCCATCTTTAATTAATAAAATAGAATCATCATGTTCAATAATTGCAGTTGCACTTACTCTAAATTGAGCATTTCTACCTTGAGGCAATTCAATTTCATAATTATTATTCATAAAATCTTTAAATTTCATAGAACTCATATCTATATTTCAATACTTTGTATTTATCTAATTTTCTAATTAAAAAAATATAAATATTTAGATTATTTTTGTACTATTTTTATATATTTTATACTTATAACTCTAAATTACCACAAAAATATAATAATTGGAATTAGTAATACAGACATTAAATGAACTCTTCTCACACCCACTTGTAAACATAAAATACCTAAACAAATTGATGCAAAATATGTCATAATCTCACTAACATTTGAGATAAGAATTACTACACCTGTTAAAAGAGTAGCAATAGTAATATTTAATGTAGCAGTTGGTATTTTTTCAACTAACGTAATAACACTCTTTCCTAACACAAAAACTAAATCATATGCAATAAATCCAACACAAATCATCACAATACACAGTATAATTACAATTTCTAAATTAAGAGTATAAGAGAGTTCTTGAAAAATAATAATAGTTCCATTTCTTGCTCTCTCTATTAAATACAAAGTTAAAATACTAAGTCCAAAATTTACAGTATTAATTGAACTCAACACTACAATCATCAACTCACTTTGAACTTTTCTTAAAAAATTCATAGCAATAGTCCCAGCTTGTGCATTACCAATCCCTGGAGCAATTGAACACAACATTGCAACAACTCCTCCCACACTTAACCCAAATATGTACTCTTTTCTAAAGATATTTACATATTCTTCTTTTTGTTCAACTAATTGAGTCTTTTCAATTAATGCAACAAGAAGAGCTGCTGTTCCAAACATTCCTGTAAAAATTAAAAATAAAGGATTTGAAACATACATTGAATTTAATACAATAAGTCCAAATCCTCCACTTAAAATTACAATAACAAACGCCCAAAATCGTGAGTTCGTATCCTCTTCTTTGTAAATTAAATATAGTACTAAAATTAGTAATATTTTTCCAATATGTTCATACACACTCTCATAAATTGAAGTAATAAAAAAATATGCTAGCACATAAATTCCACTAAGCATTAACAAACCTCCCAATGAACCTAATGCACATAATTGAAGTGCTTCATACCCTCTTCCTTGTGAAACTAATTGATGACCTGGGAGCATACTCACAACAGTATCAGGAGTTGGAACACCTAAAAATAAAGATGGAATAAAACTAATAAAAGTATGTGTAATTCCAAGTGATACAATAAAGACTGCCAAATATATAAATTCAATTTCAAAACTATATTGTAATATTAATCCCAATAACAGAGCTGCAATCATATTTACATGAAGTCCAGGAATAAGCCCTGTAATACATCCACACAAAATTCCAATAAACATTACAACAATAATTTCAAGAATCATTATCTCTATGAATATTCAATTTTAATTCTTTAAATGAGTTTAGACATAAAATTTCATATTTTTCATATTTTTTTGAAAAAAAGAAGGAGAATATTTAAATAAAGTAATTTTAATTTAATTACTATGACACTTGTTCAAGAATTGATTCATAAAAATTTGATTATACTTGAACAACAAGTAAAACCATTATTACAAACTGAAATTTCTGAGTTAAGTAAGTTTTTAGTTTCTGATTTAGTAATTTTTTTAAATAATATTTTAAGTAAATTAAAATCTTTAAAATATAAATCTGTAGATGATGCTTTAAAAACAGTGATTCTTATTAAAATTAAAAAAGAAATTTTATTATTAGAAAATACATTAATTAATAATTCAAATTTTAAAAATTTTCAAACTGAAATAATACTATTATATTTAGAATATCAATTACTAAATGAAGATTTAAATGACTCTTGGAACTTTATGTCTGAAAAATTCAAACTTTCTGAAGATGAACAAAGAAAAATTCAAATTATTATAACTAAATTAAATACAAGTTCAAATATTTCTGAAATAGAATCTATAATTGATATGAATACTGAGTTTTATTTACAATCAGCAGATAAAAGAATTAAAAAACTAAGAATTGTCGAGCAAGGACTAATAAGAATATTAAAAGAAAATTATAGAGATGAGTTTAAAATTTATTTCCTATCCACTCTAGGAAGAGGGAGGTTAAATTTTCTATTTAGCTTATTTAATTCACATTATCATGATAATTTAGAAAACTTTCCAACAAATATCAGACACATACTAAGAGGTGTTTTAATATGTGAAAATATTGAAATTCTTTGTCAAGAAGAAATTGATTCATTATTTTTAAAAATTTGCTCATTAGCTTCAAAATCTAGACTTTATATTCATTTTTATTCTAAGTTAGAACATTTAGGACCAATATTTAGATTTGGAAAATTATCTAATTTAACATATAAAAAACTTTTCAAAATTTTGATATTATTAGATGAGATTAATAAATACATGAAAGATGAATTATTTTTATCATTTTTAGAATTTGAGTTAAATGAAGTCATTCAAATAAATCATTTATTCATAAAATCAGATGAAGAATATCAAATTACTTTTATTTCTTTTTTAGAATTATTAAGTAAACAACATTTTTTTCATCTACAAAAGTTAGTAATTAGAAATTTTTTATTTAATAAATCATTATTGGATGATTCAAATTGTATAACTTTAAACTCTCTAAAAATTATAAATGCTAAAAATTTTGCAGATAATTGTCAAGACTTAGATAACTATACGGGAAATATTTTTGATAATATTTTTAAATTTGAATCTGAAAAATACATACTAATTAAATCTGAGGATATTATACTTGGACATATTAAATTAAGAGGAATTAAATCATTTTTATGTTATGTAGATGTTAAAGATTCAAAAGGTAATATTATTTTACTTAAAGGTTTAGTATATGGAATAAATAAAAGATTTGAGGATAAATTATTCAAGAAATCTCTTCAAATCCCAAATAATATAATTTTAGCAATAAATCTAAATACAATAAAACTTACTCCTCTAAGATTAATTAGCTTTGATTTATTAAGTAAAATTGATACTTTTATAGTTTATTTAAAACAAATTGATACTTATCAAATTACTACATTAAATGAAAAGAAATTTTTCTTCTATAAGTATTTTTCACAAGACAGAAAAAACATAGAAGAATTTTAAAGAAAATAAAGAGCAAAATTAAAAAGTAAACTAAATAGAACTAGAATTATAAAAATAATAAGTTTTATTATATCTCAAAAATCAATATATTTTTAAAGTTCTCCTTCTCTAATATTAATAGATGAAAGAAGGAATTAGAATTACTCCTATGATGCAACAATTTTTAGATATTAAAGAAAAGCATCCTGATTGTATTTTATTTTTTAGAGCAGGTGATTATTATGAACTTTTTTATGATGATGCTAAAATTTGCTCAGAAATTTTAAATATTACACTAACAAAAAGAGGAGATGTGCCAATGGCTGGAGTTCCTTTTCATAGTGTAAATCCATACATTAAAAAAGTTCTTGAAGCAAATAAAAAAATTGCAATATGTGAACAACTTGAAGATCCAAAACAAGCAAAAGGAGTAGTAAAAAGAGGAGTTACCCAAATTTTAACACCTGGAACAATTATTGAAGATGAATATTTCTCAACTCAAAGTGCAAGTTATATCGCATGTGTATCTTTACCCAATTCAAAAGAAGAAGCATTTGGAATTGTACTCTTAGACATATCAACAGGAGAATGTATAGGAGGTCAATATAAAGAATTTAAAGAATTAAAAAACATTTTACAATCTCACACTCCAAGTGAAATATTATACCCTGAACATCCTCTAAGTTATATTATATCAAATTATGCAAATGCACACCAAATATATTCCTCAAACATTTCAATTCAAAGATTTCATACACTCTACACCAAAGAAATTATTAAAAAACATTTTAAAGATGAAACTCAAATACTACAAACCCTTGAAACAAAAAAACTCCTAAAAGTAATGCAAGCACTTGGAGCAGTATTATATTATTCAAAAGCACTCAAACATCAAGAATTAGAACATATTCAAGATATTCAACTCTTTGAACACACTTCAAATGTTGTGCTTGAAAGTTTAACTCTAAAAAATTTAGATATTATTTCAAGTAGTTCTCAAAACTCAAAAGCAACTCTTCTACACACCATAGATTTTACAAAAACTCCTCTTGGAAAACGTGAAATTAAAAAAAGATTAATCTCACCATTAAAATCACAAGAACTCATTGAACAAAGACTTAAAAAAGTAGAATTTTTAGAACATCAAGACCCTCAAATACTAATTGAAATTAGAGAAAAACTCTCTCACATCTCTGACATTGAGAGAATTTATACAAGAATATCTTCAAAAATTGCAACTCCTAAAGATTTAAAATCACTTCAACTCAGTCTTGAATATACAAACCAAATCTCAAATTATCTCAATTCAAAATTTGACCCACAAACACTTCCATTTTTCTCACAAAAATTTCAAATACAAGAAACTATTGAACTATTAAACTCAGCAATTGTAGATGAACCCCCCTCTCATACAAGAGAAGCTGGATACATTAAACAAAAATATTCTAAACAAAGAGATGAATTAGAACAACTCTCAATTAATTCATCTGAGTTCTTAACACACATAGAATCACGACTCAAAAAAGAATCACAAATTACAAACTTAAAAATAAAATATAATAAAATTTTTGGATACTATATTGAAATTCCAAAATCTCAAGAACAAAAAGTAACACCTGAATTTATCTTAAAGCAAACTCTTGTAAATGCAAATAGATATACAACTCCTGAACTTAAAGAAAAAGAACAACTCATTTTAGGGGCAAAAGAAAAACTCTCAATAATTGAGCAAGAACTCTATGAACAATTACTTGAAACATTACAACTCTCACTTCCAAATTTAAAACTCATAATTACTGAATTAAAATCTCTTGATGTAGCACAAAGTTCAACATACTTAGCAAAATATCACAATTACACAAAACCACAGTTTACAACTAATAATACAACAACTGTACTTGAAGGCAGAAATCCAATAATTGAGAGATTTGTAAGTGAGTTTGTAAGTAATGATTATGAGTTTATTGAACATGATTATTGTAAAGTTATTACAGGCCCAAATATGGCAGGAAAATCTACATTTTTAAGACAAGTTGCTCTAATTTCAATTCTTGCACAATGTGGATTTTACGTTCCAGCAAAACTTGCCAAATTAAAAATATATGATTCAATTTTTACAAGAATTGGGGCACATGACAATTTATCTGAAAATGAAAGTACATTTATGGTAGAAATGTCTGAGAGTGCCCATATTTTACATACAGCAACTCACGACTCCTTAATCATTTTAGATGAAATTGGAAGAGGAACTTCAACATATGATGGTATGGCAATAGCACAAGCAATAATTGAAGATATCGCTCAAAAACAAATTCATACACTCTTTGCAACACACTATCACGAACTCAATGAGTTAGAACATTCATTTCAAAGTATTTGCAATTATCATATTGAAGTTGAAGAAAAAGATAATCAAATTACGTTTTTACATAAAATCAAAAAAGGAGGAGTTGATAACTCGTATGGAATTCATGTAGCAAAACTTGCAAATATGCCTCAAAATGTTTTAAATAGAGCAGAAGAAATTTTAGATAGATTAGAAGAGAATAAACATAACTCCTCCTCTTCTTCACTTTATTCTTCAGATACTCATACATCAAAAGAGAATTTAAATAATTCATCACAAAAAGAATATCGTAAAGAAAATAATACTTTTCAAAACAATCAAACTAATAATAATGATAAGTCAACTAAAAAAGAACATAAAAATAATAAATTACAAGAATTTTTCTAATTATTAATTTTAAAATTAAAAACTCTATTTTACACAAATTATGCTTATAAAATTTTAATTCTAAATTGATTATTCTTCTCCCTTTCTAATTCCTTCTCCAAACTTCTAATTAATGAATTATCTATTGAAATTTTCTGTAATAAAGAAGCAATACTAACATTCTCATCTCCTCTTAAAATATGTTGTTGTAAATCTGGTTCAATATCAAAAAAAGTTCCCCTATATACATCTCCTTGTAAAATTTGTTTATTTAATTGAGAATTTTTCTCTCTAATAGTTGTATTGGTTATAACTCTTAATTGAGGTTCATAATTAAGTCCAAATAACCATGTTGGATTTAAAAGATAATCTAACTCATCTAAACTTTCTTCAACTGAGAAATCAAAGTTAGGACTTGCAATTCCCATAATTATAGGTTTTGAATTAATTACTTTTCTAAAGCCTTTAAGTTGAAAACTATTAAAAAAACCAGGATATTGAACATTATAAAGATTTCCTGTAAATCTTTGAATTCCAAAATCATCTCTAAATCTTGAATATTCTACATTACCCCCTTTGAAATCAAATGCAGGAATATTTAAATTACCAATTCTCTCAAAATTCATAGTTAAATTTCTCTTTGTCACTACATGTTACTACTATTTAGTTGTTTAAAAATATTACTTTTAATATACTTAAATGATATATTTTTAAATCTTAGAATATATATAAAGATTAGATGAACAAAAAAGGAAGAAAAAAACTTCAAAAAAAATTAGCACAAGAAGCAATTTATACATATTTTGATGCTCTTACTGATTTAGATAGGTCATTAAGAGATACATATGAATCTAAATATATTTCCCAAATTATTAAACTTCAAACAAGTTTTACAATAAAACTTAAAAGAGAAGAAAAATTAAAAATTTGTAAAAAATGTTTAACGTATCAAACTTCTAAAACACAACTTATTAGATTTAATTCTGAGTTAAAAACAAAAGAGTTTATTTGTAAAAAATGTGGAGATATTAGAAGATTTAAATACAAATAATCAACAAATAACTTGATTAAAATAAATTAAAGTAATTTAAAATAATAATAATTTGAATATTACAAAAATTCTATTTATATACTCTTTCTACTTCTTGATTCATTCTCCTTAAAATAAATTGAATTTCATCCTCACTATAATTGAGCTCTTTTAGAGATTCTAGTAATGTTTTTCCATCTTCAGAAACTTTTTCAAGTCCAAAATGATGTTTATGTGATAAATCTCTTAAAACAGGAAATTCGTTAAGAATTTCTAATGTTTCATGATGAAGTGTAAAATATGAACTTCCCATTATAAAGTATTAAATCAAATTCTATTTAATTACTTTTAGTAACGCAGTGTTTATACAAAATAGATAAAATATAGTATGAAAAAATTAAAAATTATAATTAAAAGTAGTAAATCCTAAGTATTGATAAAAGTCATATTAATAGAAACTAAAAATAAATTTAAATTAAATTTTTTGAGTATAATAAAATCCATCTTCTAAACTCTCATCTCTATGTTGTTCGTATAATTTAGAAGAAATTGTTAAAATTTCAACATAATTCTCAATCATTTCATATTGCTCAACAATAGTTTGAAGAAGAGAATTTAACTCAGAAATTAATTTTTTAGAGGAGTGTTCCTCACAAACATTAATATTTTCAATAATGTTTTTTTGATTTTTCTCTAAATCAAAAATCAAATCATTAATCTCTAAAAGTTCTTGATTATACTGATCAATTTTAATTGATAACTCTTCTTTGTAATGCTTAGATGTTTTAGATGAAAATTGCTCTAAATCTTTTTCTAATTGCTCAATTTTAAAATTTAATGTGAGTTCTTGTGAATTTAATTCTTCAATAGTTTTCTTTTTAGAAAATATTTGTTTTTTTAATTTGTATTGCTGATACTCAAATGAATTCAACTTTGAATAACATAATAATCCTGCTGATACTACTGCTTGCCAAAGGGGAATAAATAATGTTTTTTGAGTTGAATTTTCTTGTAATTCTTGCAAAGATAATTCAACTTCTCTAATTTCATGCTCTAAGCGTTGTTTTTTCAATTTTGAATCTTGTAATTTTGATGTTAATTTTTGAAGCTTAAGTTTTAGTGAATCCTCTTTTTTCACATTATATAAATAATTTTTCTCAAATTTATTATATTTTTTTTCACAATCTTCAATTTTTCCAACTAAATTTTTTTTTTCTTGAATTTTACTTTTCAAATCTATGATAATTTTATTATTTTTTGTTTGATGCATATGTAACTCATCTTCAACTATTAAAGAAATTGCTCTACATTGTTTTTGTAATCTTAAATCTTCAAATTTTATATCAAAAGATTTTTTTTTAATAGTAGTTGCAATTGAAAATGAATCATAATGATTCTCAATTGCACTAAATACATCTTTTAAAGAAGAAATGTGTTCAAATTGTTCCTTTTTTCTTGAAATTAATCTATTTTTTGGCGTAAAATTAAATTCATATAAATTTTGTATTGGAATTGTAATAATTGGATAATATTCAATAGTTCTCAATATATTAAAAATCTTGAAAAATTCTTCTCTATACGTTAAAACATCATCAAAAGTATTAAATTTTAAATTTCTAACAATTTCTAATTGTTCTTGATTAAATGCATAAATTGAAATAGTCTCTTTAAAAGATTGAAATTTAACTCCATGTAATGCAAAAAATTCAGTAGTTGAGAGCATATATAACCAAGTTTGTGTAATTAGTTTAAACTATGTTGTCACTAAAAGTAAATTTGAAGATATATTTATAAATATACAAAACATAGTATAGTTGAATATGGGAATTCCAGTTGTTGATAAATTTGAAGTTGGTGCATATTATGGAATTAATAATTTAGTTGATACATTATATGGTAAAATTTCAAGAAAATCCACTTCAGAAAATAGGACTAAAAGTGGAGGACTTGAAAGAGTGCTTTCTTCAGATTCAAATTCTGTTCAAAATATACAAAATTTAGATTCTCAAGTAAAAGAAGAGTCTCAATTAATTTCTAATTCAGTTAAATATCTTGGACTCATTATAGGTGCTTATTTCACATATCAAAAAACTAGAGAATTATTTTCTTCAGTTGAAAATAGTAATAACGAACAGCAGCAACAACAATCAAGTCAAACAGGTTCTAGTTCTCAAAATAATTCAATGTTTGGAGGTTTAGTTGGAAATGTACTTAAATTTACAGCAGGAGCATATGTTGCTAATGAATTATTTCAAAGATTTAATACATTTGCAGATTATTATGCAACCCATTTACATGAATATGGAATGGAAGAACAACATATGAGAGACATAGCATATATTTTAACATTTGGAGAAGAAGTACCTCATGGAGGGTATAGAGGAAATAATATGGCATATAATCAAATGTATAATATGTTACAAAGAGTCGGATTTCATAAATTAGATAATACTCCTACGGGAAAGAGAATTATTATGGGACTTGCAACATTTGGAAGAGAAGTGGCTGAAAAAGTTGGAGAAGAAGGAGGAGGAATGGTATTTGAAAAAATGAAAAAAATGAATAAGAAAAGTTCCAAACCTGCTTAATAATTTCAATTGTAGAGAACCTAAATATCAATACAGATTAGAAAAATATGTGAGGGACGGGATTTGCAAGGTAACTATACTTAGTTGCGTTCGTTGATTTTCTCTGAAAATAACTACGTTCAAATCCTAGAACATCTAAAGAATAATGTAGATTTTAGAAAGTATGTGAGGGACGGGATTTGTGAGAAAAAATTATAAATTTTTTGCACCAAAGGAACTATGTTCAAATCCTAAAACATCTAAAGAATAATGTAGATTTTAAAAAATATGTGAGGGACGGGATTTGAACCCGTGAACTCGATTGAGACACCCCCCTCAAGGGTGCGCCTTTGACCTGACTTGGCGACCCTCACATCAAAAATAGATATTTTGCCAAATCTATTGTAATAAAAATAAATAAGTATTTAAAAATTCATTGGATTTATTATAATATGAATACTCAAATTGTTGAAGAAAAAATTACAATTCCTCTTCAAACTTCAAAAGAAATTGACTTCTCACAAGAAAAAGTGTTAGTTACAAAAGATATGGGTACATTTTATAATCCAATTATGAAAATTCACAGAGATATTTCACTTCTTGTTCTTAAACACTTTTTTTCAAATTTCAAACGACCTATTTCATTTTGTGATCCAATGGTTGCAAGTGGAATTCGTGAAGCAAGATATATGCAACAAATTCCTCAACTATTTTCAAAAATATATGTAGGGGATATTTCTCCTCAAGCACTTGAAAATTGTAAACAAACATTTGATGAAAATTCTCTTTCTCAAGAAAAAATTATATATTTTAATTGTAAAGCACAAGAATTATTATATAAATCTAATTTTGATTGTATTGAAATTGACCCATTTGGAAGTCCTGCTCCTTTTCTTGACGCAGCAATTAGTCAAACTAATCATAATGGATTACTGTGTGTGACTGCAACTGATACTGCATCATTATGTGGTGTGTATCCAAAAAAAGCTCTAAGAAGATATAATTTACACATTCATAAAACTCTTTGTTTTGATGAATTAGGACTTAGAGGATTAATTGCATATTGTCAAAGAATTGCTGGAAAATTTGATAAAACCTTACATGTTGAAATAAGTTTTGTGTATGGGCATTTTTATAGAATATTTTTTAGAGTTGAAGAAAGTGCTCAACAATCATTAAATTCAATTAAAGAACACAAATATATTTCATATAAAAGAGAATCACAAGAGATACAAATACATAATTTTAATGAAAAAGAAAGAATTGGGCCTTTATATTTAGGTAGTTTAAATAACAAAGAATTAATTAAAAAGTGTATTGAAGATATTTCAATAATTCAAGATTCTAAAAAAGCTCTCAAATTATTAGAATCTCTTTTACATGAAGTTGAAAGTATTGGATATTATGATATTCACAAATTACAAAGTTATTGCAACATAGCAGAAGGAATTAAATTTACAACTCTCTTTGAATTTTTAAATAAAGATTCAATTACATCCTCTCTTTCACATTGTAATAAAAGAGGACTTAAAACAACTCTAAATTTTGATGAATTAGTTAAATTAATAGGAGAATTGAAAAACAAAAATAATATTTAAGTAATAAGAGGAAACAAGAAAAATATATAAACATTCATGATTTGATTTAGTTTATGGTATTTCATTTTTTAAGAAAAAGAAAAACAATTGAAGAAGAGTATAAAGAAGCATTACAATTAGCTGTTCAAACATTTAGTAATTTTCCTAATTTAGATATGGATTTTAGTGATAGACAAGTTAATGAAATCATTAGACCTAGATTAAATAATTTATTAGTTTTAGAGATGAAAATTGAATTACAAGAAAATGATTCAACAGAAGAAAGAACTCAAAGAATAAATTTACTTTCAAAAGTTTTAGATGAAGCAAATGGAGATTTACATACAAAAGAAGAGATGCAAAGAGGTTGGGAAATTTTAAAACAATTAGTTATTAAAAGGTTTAATTCATTACATTAAAAATAAAAATTTAATTATATTTAATTCATTTCAAACCACTCAAATTCAAACTCTGCGTTTGGACATAATTGTTTAATTTCTCCTTCAAACAAATCTTTAAAATTTGCTTCTTCACAAATAAGTGTCATAAAAAATTCATCACTATACGTATTTTTAATTGCACGAATAATATGCTGATGTTTTGAAATATGTAATTTTAATTGTTCTAAAGACTCAGTTGGCAAAAAACCACACTTCATAATTAAAGCATATTGTAAAAACCCAAGTTTTGAAAAATTAATTACAGGTTCGAATCTCTCAATTAATCCTTGTTGCTTTAATTTTTCAATTCTATATTTTACAGTATCAGCTGAAACATTTAATTTCTCTGCCATATCTTTATATTGAACTCTTCCATCTGCACTTAATAATTCAAGTAGTTCCTTATCTTTATCATCAATTTTAAAATTCATCTCTACATTTTTAATTGTTTGAAAATCATCTTGAATTGAATCTTGAAATACACTTTCAAGTAGAATTTCTCTTTGTGCTTCTTTAATAGGATTTGCAGATAAAATAGTATAATATTTAGCAAGTACTTCTGAGAATAATTCTAAAATTTCAGCAAGTTTAGTTTGAAATTCTTCAACACTCAAAGCGTATAATTTAACAATTAAATCCCACCCTTCATTTGATTTTAATACCCATACTAAATATTTATTTCCAATAGTATTTTTGATAAATTGTTCTTTTGAAATTGCATCTTCAAGTTTTAATTTTAGTAAAATAACATACTCTTGATAACTACCACTTCCTTCTCTAAGTTTTGGAACAAATTTTACAATTAAATTCTCTTTAACTAATCGTTTAATTCTATAATTTATAATTTCTCTTCCTAAATCAATATCTTTTGAAATACTTGCACTTGTTTTTCGTCCATCATTTAATAATTCTTTTAAAATAAGTTTATCTTTTTCAGTTAAAATTGAAGGTAAATTTGAAGAAATGTGAGTTGTAGAATTAATATTAGAATTAGAATCATGATTTTCTTTTGTCATAAGTATATTTAAGAAATGTAAATTTATAAATATATCTTCTATTTTTATAACTTATTAAAGTTTTATGTACAACTAACTCTTTTAAATGGAAAAATATCAAAAATTATTCTAAAGAGATTTTAATTTCTTCAATAAATTCTATAAAAATCTCTTTGTTTTCAAATACGTAATAAATTTTAGATAAATCAAATTCATCATACTGATGAGCAATCATATTTCGATAATACATGTAATTTGACATCTTTGTAGAAGTATCTTGGGACAAAATATTATTTTTATGTAATATTGTAAAAATTTCTTTATAGCTCATTGGAATTTCAAGATTTTTAATTGAAATTAATTCTTCTCCAATTTCAATACATGCATTTAGTATTGTAAATAACGACATGCTAATAGCTAAATTATCATGAGTCTTAGAAGTAAACTCATCAGAATTTTTAATATCAAATTCATTTAATATTTTTAAATATTTGAAAATTATTTCAATATTTTTTTGTATTTTAATTATATCATCCATTCTTATTTTAAGTAGTATTTTTAATACAAATAATTCTCATTAAATCCCTTTCTTCTATACATTTTAGCTAATCTTGGTTTAAAATCCAACCATTTTGTCATTGTTTGAACTTTAATTGAATTGTAAGAAGAAGATTTTTTAATTATGTTATTTGAAGAAATAATTTTAAACTGTAAAGATAAAGGTAATACTTCAAAATCACAAATATCAAGTTCTTCATTAGTATAAGACAATATTTCAATTTTTTGGGATTGAGAACAATCTTTAGTAAATATGACTGCTATATCTAAATCTGAGAGTGGGGTTATCTTATTTGAATTTAGATAAGAACCAAAAATAATTAAAGAGTCGACTTGAGGATGATTTTTTATCTCTTCAAGAATTGAAGAATATTTATCAAGAAGATTTGTCATAAATATATTTAAGAAATGTAAATTTATAAATATATCTTCTATTTTTATAACTTATTAAAGTTTTAAATATTATATTTTTTGAACAAAATTTTATCCATTTTAGATATGTTTATAAATATTGTAATTTTAAATATTTGTATGAATGCAAAATTAGTATCTACAATTTTAAGTTTTTTTCTAATTACTTGTACTTTAAATTTCTCATATGCTCAAGATGATGAATTTCAAACTCATCAAATGAGTCTTAATTTTTTTGATGAACATAACGAAATTAAATCTCAGCCAAGTGAAGAAGAAGTAATATTTTTTGAATTGTATAATTTAAAACTTGAACCCACATCTCCACAATACTCAGGGCTTGAAGGATTTATTGCAAAAAGTACTGGCTCAACACTTAGTTTATTAATTGGATTTTTTGTAATTGGAATAATTATTTACTTCTCAATCACTAAAAAGATTTAAAATTTCAAATATTAATTTCTTACTATGTTAGAAAAATTTATTCAATTTGAATTAGAACATAATAAACTCTTTCCTGTGTTTATTTATACATTTTTTATATCCTCAGTGTTATTATTTGTAACTCTGTATTTTAGTATTTCAATATACTTATTGTTTATTTTAATTGCCCTATCTATTGCATACCCTATTACTAAATTCATTGAACAATGTGAAAGAGAAGAGTTTGTACATAAATTTAGTGAAAGGCAACTTCTTAAAAGACACTCTCGTGAATTACTTGCTCTTTGGACTATTTTTGGAGCATTTATTTTAGCATTTTTTGTAATATTCTCATTTCTACCTATTAATGAAGTAAATACGTTTCAAATTGGAGTAAGTGGAATTTCAGAGGAAGTTTCATTTCTCCCCCAATTATTGAATTCACTTGGAATTTTCTTTTTAATTTTTATACTTTGTTTGTTAAGTATTGCAGCAATTGTATTTGTAATTCAATGGAGTGCTATGATTATGGCTCATAGTTTAGTTTTAATTGGAGAATTTATTCCAACTTTAGTTGGTGCTTTATTTATGCTCTCATCCTCTTTATTAATTGTAGGAGGATATATTTTAGCAGGTTTTGCAGGAATTTTGCTCTCCATTAGATTTGATATTCATGATAGAACATTTAAGTCAAAATATATGGGGCAAATTCAAAAAGATGTATTTACATTACTTGGAATTGGACTCTTACTTGTAGTAGGAGGAGTATTATTACAAATTATTTAGTTTTTTTGAAAAAAATCTCCTTTTTTTGAAATTTCATAACCTATATTTTATAAATAATTCTCTCATAGTTTTATTATGAAAATAGGTTTAGTTTCACTACATTGGGATGGAAGTAAAAAAAATAAACTTTCAAAAGCAAATTTTAAAAAATTAGGAATTTCTTCCAAGTTAAACACTATCAAGAAAATTTTAGAGAAACATAAAGAAAATAATATTGATTTTTATGCTTTCTCAGGTTCTTCATTAAGTGAATATAAAGAACTTAAAGAATTAGAAAAATATATTGCAAATAATAAAATTAATAGTTCTCTTATTGTAGAAGTTGGACTTGGATTAAATAGCTCTAAAAATGATAAACAGGGTTATTATTTAATTTCTAATTCTGAGATTCAAGAAAAATTTCTAATTAAAGAAGTTTTTTCAACATCAGGAGAAGCAAAAGAAAAGAGTAATATTTCTCAACTTTTTCAAGAAATTGAAAGTGGAAAAAGAACAATTAATTTAAATGAAATTAAAATTGGGATTTTAGTCTGTGGAGAGATTTTTATGTATATTGCAGAAAATCATTCTAATGTTAAATTTAGAAATGGAGAAATTGATTTAAGTAATAAATTTAATATTATTGTAAATGCTTCTCATTATCCTTTTGGCGGAAGAATCTCCACAATTAAAAAATATCATGAATTTCAATCTAAAAATTTTAAAATTCCTTCATTATTTGTAACAGGGTTTGAGACAAAAGGAAATAAAGTTGAAAATCTTTGTTTTGGTTATAATCAAAATAAAATGCTGAAATTTGAAAATATTGATGAGAGAAATAATGAAAATAATTACATACTCTCAATAATTAATTTGAAAAATGAATAACTTAAATGCTAAAATTCAAATTGAAAAAATATTTAGAGAGCATAATGTTAAGATATGTTTAAATCCTTGGAATCAAAAATGTAATAGAATTAGTAAGGCTCATTCAATTCAAAATAATAAAATATTAAGTAAAATATCAGATAACGGAAAAGTTCTTACTTTTGATTTGAGAGAACATTTGTTAAACAATAATTATAAATTGTCTGAAAAAGGAAGAAAAGTTGCAACCACTTTCACAGGTCTATGCAATACTCATGACTCAAAGTTATTTTCTCCAATTGAAAACTATAATTTTAGAGAATATGATTTAGAACATAATTTTTTATATGCTTATCGTGCACTACTAAAAGAATTTCACGCTAAAATTTCAACATATGAAATTTATAAATACTTAGTTAGCGAATTTCCAGAGCTTTCAAATTTATATAAATCTTATATAAATGGAACTAAAAAAGCAATAAATGAAATGTCAAAATTTAAACGAGAATTTGATAATTTTTATTTAACTAATAAGTTTGATGAAATTATAACATTTTATCTAAACCTAGATTCTGAATATTTAATAGCATGTTCTACAACATTTTATTTAGTAAATGATCTTAGAAATTCTCTATTAAATGATATATATAATCCAAATTCAAAATTAAGACCTTTCTTTTTATCCATATTTCCTCAAAATGATAAAACTAATATTTTAATTTCTTACTTTAAAAAAGACAAAGAGTTATTTTCAAGATTCTTTAAAGATTTTAATAATTTAAGTCTAAAGAAAAAAAAGGAAAAAATTTCTTTGTTATTATCTATGTATTGTGAAAATTTTATAATAAATCCTTCATACTGGGAAACTCAATTTAGTTTCGATGAAAAAAAGAAGATTATTGATATTTTTTGTAATTCATTGTCAAATATTGAAAATTATAATATCAAAAATAATATTAAAATTAATTTTTTTAAATAAATATTTAAAATAAACTATTTTTTAGAATAGATTGTTATGTATTTTGATTAGAATTAAAAAAAGTGAGAACTCTCGGACTTGAACCGAGGACACCCAGATCTTCAGTCTGGTGCTCTACCAGCTGAGCTAAGCTCTCATCATTTAATATAAATTAGAAATTGTTTATAAAATTTATCTTTTTTTAAAAAATAATTATTCTCTAAAATATTCACTTCTCCTCTCAATTCTTTCAAACTCATCTTCAAATAATTGTGCAACATATGAAGAATTAACTACAATCATATTCTCATCATTAAAATAAACACCACTTCTAGTAGGATTCATTGAACCAAAAATAACATATTGAGAATCAACAATAAATGTTTTATGATGCATAGTAGCTGTAGTCATTTCTCTTTTAATACTAAAATTATGCTGCAGTTGAGAAATTATTGAACCTTGTGCATTAATTAAACGCCTATCAACAAGTCCTATAATCTCAACTCCTTCTTCTAACTTATCTAATAACAAATTTTCAACACTATCAAGAGTTAATACATATGTTGCAAATTGAATTGAATTTTGAGCCAAATTTAAAGTTTCAATAAGTTTATCTTCACATCTTTGATGAGGACAAAAATACAATTGAAAATCTCCAATAATCATATCGTCTTTTTGTAAAAGATATCTAGTATTATAAAATTCAATACCTTCTTTATTTGCACCAAATTTAGCATCTCTCATCTCTTCAAATTCTAAAATAAGTTCTTGTGCTAATACATCATTATTTTTAACAATAAATATTACATTATCATTTCTTTGAAGACCAAAACGAGTAGGATTTGCAGTACCTAGTAATGAGTGTTTTCTATCAACAACACAAAACTTATGATGCATTAAATTTTGAAACCTTGCATTTCTTAGTGAATCATCAATAAGCTCAATAGATGTACTTCTAAACTCCTCAACAAAAGGTCTATGAGAGTAGTCCTCTTCATAAATTATTGAAATCTCAACTCCTTGAGAATATTTTTCAAGTAACATATTAACCAAATACTCCTCATTTAAATCTTGAATTGCACATTCAATTGACTCTTGAGCCATATCAAAATATTCAACCCAAGAATCTAAACAAGGAAATCCTTCTTGATTACAAAAGACAAATTCAAACTCTTCAACTATCACTTCTCTTTGTGGAATCTCTTGAATTTTTTCTTCAAATTGTTGTCTAAAATATGCATCCCTATCTAAATTCTCATTAGAATTTTCATTAGAATTAATAGTAGAATTTGATGAACTCTGCTGAGTTGAAGATCTCTCTTGAACCTTATCAAAATAATCTTGCGTATCAATAATTTCAAATCTCTCAATAAATAAAAGTCCAATTAAAAAAAGTAATACAAGTATTGATAATAGTGGATGTCTTCTCATAATATTTCTCTTCTTTCTTCTCACCTGTCTATTTACTTCTTTTTTTAAACCTTTTTTTAGTTCATTTCTCATTTTATTTTCAAACACCTTCTTTATTATTTTTTTATCTCAAATATTAAAATAATTTACCCTAATTAATACTATGTAAAGTTGAACATATACATTTAAATACTTCTATTTTTACCATTTAATTAACATGAAATTAACTCATTTACTCGAACAATATTTAAGTAGAGCATTATTAATTAAACTCTCAATTCTCTTATTTTTATTATTAATAAGTATAATAATTTATATTGAACAATCTCCTCCAACACAACTTTCATTTGAAGAATTTGAATTACAACCTCTTAGAACATCTCTTTCACTTCAAGCAACATTTAGGCCGTTGTATATCTCTGAGAGTTTTAGTGTACTTGAACTTCAATCTAATTCCACAAATAAAACTATTACTGGAATAATACAAGAAAATATTTCAAAAATTGATTCTTCAAAAGAGTATCTCTTCTCAGGAAAAGTAGCAATGTATAGAGGAAATAAACAATTAGATATTTATACAATACCTCAACTAGAATAAAAATGACTCTAATTTTAATTTAGTAATGAATCTAGAATTTTTTGTGTTCTAAATCTTCGAGTTGAATCTTCAGGTTTATATTTAAGAGGAATTTTTTTAACTGAATTTTCTACACTTAAAGTATATTGCTCAGTTTTAGGATTAAAAAAAAATTCAGTTTTCATATATAAACTAAATAAAAAGAACTTTATAAACTTATTTCATAACAATTCTGTAAATATAGTATCGTTATAATATTTAATTTTTAATTTTAATACTATCCCCTTGTGTATAAATTATTTTTTGAACAATCATTTTCTCAATAATATCGTCATAAGAGAGTTGATATTTTAAACACTCTTCTTTTACTTTTTGAATTGAACATTGAGAATTATGTAAACACTCTTTAACAATAAAACTTCTAATATATCGAGGACTACCAATAAATTTACCTTGACTTCCAAGAGACTTAACACTACTTTTTTGAGCAGTAAGTTTTAACGCACCATAATCCATAAGAGCATTATTCCACTCTCTCCCTCTCCCTTTTGGAACTAATTGTTGAGCAATTTCTTCTAATTTTTTAATTGGTGTATGTTCATTAGCAAATCCCTCATAAATTAAAATTCTTCTAATATTTGTATCAACAACTCCAATATCTTGATTATAAGAAAAAGCACAAATTGCACTTGCAACATATGAACCAACACCTTTGAGTTTCATTAATTCCTCTTTTGAAGTTGGATATTCTCCTTTAAATTCTTCGATAATTTGTCTGCAAGCTTCTTTAAAATTTAACACTCTTGAATTATATCCAAGACCTTGCCATAATTGTAATAACTCTTCATTTGAAGTTTTAATTACATCTTGTGGAGTTGGAAATGTTTCAATCCAAGTATTAAAATATTTCTCAACTCTACTTACTTGTGTTTGAGAAAGCATAATCTCACTAATATGTATGTGATAAGGATTTTTAGTTTGTCTAAACGATAAATTATGTCTTCCTAGTTCATCATAAAATCTAAATATTTTATCTTGAAACTCTTTAATTGTAGAAGCAGATACATCAGGTACTTGTTGCATATAGTATTTAGAAGAATACTCATTGATAAATCTTTTCATTTATAATCTTAAAAATATCAATTTACTCAACTTATTATTCTCCTCTTCCTTGAAAATATTCCTCTAAATATAAAAGCCATTTTTTAAATTCTCTACTATCTTTAAAATCTGGAATATTTGAAAAAGTTATTAAACCAATTAAAGAGTTTTGAATAAGATTTGAGTAAAAAACCAAACCAGGAGATATAAAAATTCCTAGAACTAAAAACGCTCCTTTTATTGTAATTACTGTGAAAAGTAACTCTAAAATTTGATCTCTAACTTCTATAGAAGTTTGATTTTTCAATTTTTGAACTAAAATTTCAATTTTGGTATATAAATATTTATTTAATTCTTGAAGTCTTTGTTGATTTTTATAAGAATATCTTTGTAATATTGAGATAAACTCTTTTTTGAAACTCTTAAAATTAGAATTTTCTTTCCAATTTGAAATCTTACTTTTAAAATTTTCTAAATCACTAATACATAAGTCTAAAATTTTTCCAGCTTCAAGTGCTAGATTATGAGGAGTAATAATAAACACATCATTAAACTCTTGAATTATTCCTGTATATTGAAAAATATTATCAACTAAATGTTGAATTGAATTTAAAGAAGCATCAGTTAAATCAATTCTAAAATCTTCTAAAATCAATCTCTCAGAGCGTATACAATCAATAAAATAACTCAATAATTTAATAGTTTCTTCCTTATTATTTCTATTTAAAGAGAAAATTGTCTCATCAAATGTTTTTTTCTTATCTTCATAAGATGCTTGGAAAAACTCCTCTGCTTCATGAAAATTTTGCATCAAAAGAGAGAAATTATATCTATACGGATATGTCATACAATATCTAAAATTTATATTATTTTTAAACTTTAGTTAACATATACTCAAGTGTTACTTCATAACACTTAAAAAATTCTAATAAATATATGGAAAATCATCTTTTAAATGCTCAAGTGCATATTTAATTTTAATTTCACTCTCACTATATAACTCAAATAACACATCTCCTTTTTGTATTTTATCACCTACTTTTTTTTTAATAATAAGTCCAGCAGTTGGTGTAGTTGGAGCACCTAAAATAAAAGCAAGTTTTGAAATTGCTTTATTCTTAATTCCTTGAACAACTCCATCGTGTTGAGCTATAATCTCTTCTCCATATTTTGGAAAATCAGGTAATTCTTTGTACCCTTGTGCTTTTCTAATTTGTTCAAATACTTCAAATCCTCTTCCACTTCTCAATAATTTGTGAGCAATTTCATACCCTTTTCCTTTAACACATATTTTTGCAAGCTCAAATATCTTTCCAGTTAAAATTAACGCTTTCTCCTCTAAATCTTTTGGAGCATCAGGAGAATTACTCAACACTGCAAGTACATCAAGAGCCTCAAAATAAGGTCCAACTCCAAATCCAATAGGTTGTGAACCATCAGTTATTTCAACTTGAATAGTAAGTCCAATTGCACTACCCACAACTTCAAATCGTTTTTTAAGTCTCTTAGCTTTACTTAAACTCTCAACTTTTGTTTGAGGACCATAAGGAATATCAATTAATACATGAGTTGAACCTGCTGATTTTTTTTTAGATAAAATACTTGCAATCATCTGATCTTCTGTATCAATGTGAAGAGGATGTTCAACTCTAATAATCATATCATCAGCAGGAGATAAATCCAAAGAACCACCCCATGCAAGACACCCACCAACATTTTTGACAATATGATACATATCATCTAAACTTAATTCCACATTTGCAAGAACTTCCATAGTATCAGCAGTTCCAGCAGGAGAAGTAATTGAACGTGAAGAAGTTTTTGGAATCGTTAAACCACCAGCAATAATTAAAGGAATTGCAAGCATAGTAGTTCTATTATTTGGAACTCCTCCAATACAGTGTTTATCAACAATAATTGGTTGTTCCTTATTTGCAAATTCTAAATGTTTTCCACAATCAACCATAGCTTGTGTAAATGCAATTACTTCAGAATCTGTGAGTTTATGAACTGAACATGCAAGAACAAAATATGTAGTTTCAACTTTACTATATGAATTATTTATAATATCTTCAAGAATTTCTAAAAAATGACTATGTTCAAGTCTAATCTTATTTTCAAATTTAAGTCTCACATACTCAATTGATTTAGGTTTAGGTGCAGGATATATCATCACTCCTCTTGAATATGCACTTTGATTTAATTTAGTAGCAGCTTTTGTATTAAGACCAACTGTATGAGAAGTATACGATTTATCAATTTCAACATCACACACAACTTTTGTATGTTTGTCTTTTGTCTCAACTACAACTTTATCTCCTCCAACTACTTTGAGCATCTGAGCCACTTCTTCATTAATAATAGCATGAATTTCATCTCCTGAATCAATATCTAATACTTTTACAGTAAACATACTTTATCTATAAAAAAATCTATTTTTAAATTTCCTTCATCTCTAATAAGTTGAGATAAAAAATAAACTTTAAAAAATCAAAGCATTAATAAATTAATAATTCTTCCTCTTTATATGAGTTCACAAAAATCTGAAAATTCCAATAATTCTACTATATCCTCTCTTGACTATTTTGAACTTTCATACTGGATTAATCCTTCAATTCTTGAACAAAAAGATGAGTTAAAAGAACTTTTTTCAAACGCAAAACCCTATGAACATATCTCAATTCAACACATTTTAAAAGAAGAATTAGCACAAGAACTTGAAAAAGCTCTTTTCAACTTAAATTATGAAGAATTTGATACTGATTTATACCATTTCTTTAAAACTCCTGATTTTAAACATATTACAAATTTACCTCCAATTCTTAAAGAGTTTCATGAATTTATATTTCATAATAATACAATCAAGTGGTTTGAAGAACTCACTTCAACTCCTCTTAGTTTAAATCATGTTGGAGATTTACACTCAATTTTATTACAGCAAACTCATTATTTATTGTGTCATGATGATCAAGTTGATCAAAGAATAATAGCATTTATTTTTAATTTATCTCACGATTTTTCAAAAGAAGATGGAGGAGCACTTGAAATATTTGGACACGATAACAAAAATCAACCAACTCTTTGTGAAAACACTATAATTCCAAAATTTAACCAACTCAATATTTTCAAAGTTAGTGAAATTTCATTTCATCAAATCAATGAAGTACTAGCACAAGACAAAAATAGACTCTCAATTAGTGGATGGTACTACAAATGAAACAATATATTCAAGAACTTTATACAAAAAAAGAATTTTTTACACAAGCACAAGAATTCTTTAATCAAGAAGGATTTATTCAACTCCAAGAATTTTTTAATCAAGAACAAAAAGAAGTTGTATCATCTCTTACAAGTTTAAACTTAATACCACAAGAAACATTCTCTTTAAATTATTCTCCTCTTATTCATAAAAAATTTGATTTAGACTATTCAAAAATTTCAAATCTAAAAATAGAAAGTATTGAACTCATTGAATTTTTTAAAAGTAAAACATTTGAAGAATATCTAGAACAACTCACAGGATTTAGTATTCAATTCACAAAAACTCAAATTTCAAAATTTAATCACAGTTGCTTTGAACTTATTCATGATTCAAAAGTTACAGACTCAATGCTCTTAGATATTTACTTTTTTATCACAAAAGATGAATTTGAGCAAGAAATGGGAGGACACAAAGTATATACTACATTTGAAGAAGAACTCTTCTACATCAACCCAACTCATAACTCTTTAACTTGTGTATTTAGAGATGAAGAATTAAGAACATATACCAAATATATTAACTCACTTGCAAAAGAAAAAGAATATATCCAAATTCATACCACATTTGAAATATTAGGAAGTTTAGAAGAAGATTTAGTCTAAGTAATTTAAGAACAATTTCTAGAAGCCAGTCTCAAAATTGTTTCTAGTTTTTTATCAATACTAAAACCTAAAATTTTTTCATTTTCATTTTTTTCATGTTTAAATTTGCCCCTTATTTTTGAA
>JAIUMM010000017.1 GCA_022565615.1 Nanobdellota archaeon
AATTAAAACCTCAAAATTTTGATGTAGCAATTTATAATTTTATGTTTGAAGAATTTGGAAAAGAACGACCTTCTGAGTATCAATTTGCAATTAAATATAATTGGAGGTTTGAGTAAGAAAAATGAAAAAAGTATTAATTTTGATATTTATGTGTATATTATTCTCAAGTCAATTAAATTTTATTTATTCTCAAGATGAGATTCTAGTTAATGAAGATTTACTCAATGAAAATCCAGCAACATTTTGGGAGATGGTCTTAGATTTTCCTCAAGCATTATTAGATTTAACTATTAATGGTTTACGAGATGCATTAACTAATAGTAGAGATAATTTTTTATTAGCAATAAATAATGATAGAAGTGTTCTTTCTAATGAAGATGTTAGAAGTGTGTATTTGGAAGCTCTTTTAGAAGATCCACAAGAACTAATAACTTCACATCCTGAAGTATTTGGACAATTTTTACAAGAAGAAGGAGTAGATAATTCTGGAGCTTTTGATTTTGAAGTATTAAGTTTTGACAGAGATGGAAATAACTTAGTAATTAGAAGAAATGAAGGCCAAACTATAGCAGTATCATTAAATGATTTAAATGGAGGAATTTTAAATTTAGATGGAAGTGTTCAACTCAATAATGGTGCTATAGTAAATTCAGGTTCAATTATCCAAGAAAGGGGAGAATATAGAATAACTAATGGAATTGTAGAAATTTATGGAAGAGAAATTACAGGAGATAGTTTTGTTTTAGGTCCTACTAACTCAGTAGAAAATCTTTACGTACGAGCAAACTTAGAAGTTTCATTTGATGATGGATTAGGACGAAGAAATATATTACAAAGAGATGGTCAAGTTTCATTTTATGAATCTGGTGCTATTGGTCTTAATGGTGACTTAAGAGTTTCAACTATTGATGATAATGGAGTTTTAATTCTTCAACGAAGAATTATTACTGATTTAAGTTCAATTGATGATGAAATGATAATCGCACAAAACCCAAGTCAATGTATAGAGGGCAGTTTTGGAGGTTGTATTATAGATCAAGGGAGTAGGATGGAGATTCGAGCAAGAAACCAAGGTAATTTACAAGTTGAGATTCATGGATTAGAACATGTGGCAGTCCGAGTTCCTTTAATCGAAGATTCAACTCAATTACGATTAAGTAGATTTTTGGAAGAAGATTCTAGAATAATTTATAGAATTTCTCAAGATGAAACCACTTTATCAGGAGGATTTCCTTCAAATTTATCATTACTGACATTAAATACCTTTCATCCTCAATTAGAACATTCTGTAATTGATGGAGGAAATATTATTGGACATATTTTTAATGTGGAGCATCCAACAGGTATTGAATTGGAAGCACATCAGATTATTGAAGGTTTAGATTTGAGTAGATTTAGCGAATCTTTGCAAGGGCAGTTAAATAATGCAAATTTTGGTAGTATTTCAGCAGGAGAAGTTAGTATTGTAGTAGCTTTAAATTCATTAGGACTTCCAAGTGATATGAGTTTTAGGTCTGAGTTGGCTGAATTATTAGGTATTGAAGATTATAGAGGGACTGCATCTCAAAATACTCAACTACTTAACAGATTACGAAATGAAGGGATTCAAGGTTCTCAAAGAATAACTATTGGAGAACAATTAGGACAAATTTTCGAATTAGATCCTAATTTAGTTGGTTCAAGTTCAGAGTTAGTGATTCCTTCATTAGAAAATGCTAATTTTGCAAATATTAATTTTAATGACCCAAGTATTGTAAGAATATTGAATCAAATGGGGATTGATTCAAGTTTTGCTGCAAGACAACAATTATACAGAGAATTATTTGGAAGAGAACCTCCTACTGGAGATCAAGGTTTTCAAATGAATATTGAACTAAGAAGAGCATTAGGAGAGATTCATGCTCAAACATTTACAAGTACTGGCACAATTGATGTTGATGAAGATATACCTAGTAGAGGTGGAGAAAGTCCTTTACAAATTACAGGAGTAGATGGAGAGGTTAGAACGATAATTCCTCCTGAAACTTTAAGACAACCTACTCGTTCTACAACTCTAAGACCTTCTCAAGTTTCAGATCCTTCATTTGATAGACTTACTTATTCTTTAGGAGGAATTAGAAACAGAGGACTAGCTCCGGATTTAGAGAGAATATTACAAGCAACTGCAGAAGAGACAAATACTCGAATTAGAATTGTAAGTGGAGGTCAAATGGGTTTTTCAGAAATGCCAAGAGGTTCTTATCAGATAAACAGAGGAGGAAGGTGGTATGCTCCAGGAGGAAGAGCATTACCTAGGACAGGTAGTACTAGACATGATTATGGGAATGGTGCAGATTTTGATATAATTGATGCTACAACAGGCAGAGTTATAAGCTATGGTGAACCTGCCTTTTTTCAATTTTTGACAACATTAAGTGCAAATGGAGCAAGAGGAGTTGGAGCAGATAGAAATGGAAGATATATGAATCAAGGAAGTGCAACTGGGAGAGTTCATGCCGATATTCAAAGTCCTGCTGTTTGGGGACATGGTGGAAGTGGTGCTAATACTCCTGATCCTGTAAGAAGAGCAGTTTCAGAAGGAGAAAGAATTAGGTCTCAAAGATGTAGAGAAGCAGGAGTGGTTTGTAGATAATATTTTAAAAATAAGATTTTTTTAAAATAAAATGTCTTTAAAAACATAAATTTATAAATATGGCACTCATGAGTAATAACATGAAACAATTCAAAAATATTGTATTATCAGGGATTATTGCAGGGACATTATTAACACCAAATATTGCTTTGAGTGGATCTACTAATTTAGAAAATAGAGTATTTTTAGAAGGATGTTCACCCCATTTAATTGAAGAATTTGAATTTGGAAGTGGAATATATGGGACTAATCCATATCAAAGACTAATTGATACTCAAGAGTTTGGTGAAGAAAGCAGTTTAATTACAGGAATGTCTCCTGGTGCAGAAGAAATGTTTATGGAATGCTTGTTTTCAAATGGACAAAATTGGGAAAATGGTATTCATTACTTAGGATTAAGTCTATGTGATAATTTAGCTAGAGATTCTAGGATAATTTCACAGATTCCAAAATATGATAGAAATTTTTGTTTATATGAATATATTGAACCTTTTAATTAATTTAATTCAAAAATTATTTAAACTCTCCTCTTCTTATGTATATTATACATGTCTTCAAAAATTCTAACTATTTTAGCACTTCCAGATCTACATGGAAAAAAACCATCACTTGTCTTAAAACATAAGCCTGAATTCGATATAATTATAACTCCTGGCGATATTTGTTTAGATAATTTAAGAGGAAATACTAATAATATTAAAAATATAAAACAGGCAACTAAAGAATCAATTAAAAAAGGTGAAGAAATACTTCAAAAATTAAGTGAATTTAATAAACCAATTTATCTAGTTCCAGGTAATTGGGAACCAACTGAGTATACAGATGGTATTAAAAGAGAAGATTCAAATTTATTTGAAAAAATGATTTCAAAATTTCCTTTGATTTATAATTGTGAATATCAAAGAATTGATGTTAAAGATACAAATATTTCTATAATTGGAGCAGGTTCAACTTCAGCTCCTGAAATACTCTCAAGAACTGATTTACTTGCTAGATTAAAATATGAAGAAGATGAAGAAGAAATTGAAGAATTACAACAACGTTATTTATATCAAACTAGAAAATTTGAACTTGTTGATGAAACATTTGAAGAATTATATAAAAAGAAATACTCTAAAAATTTCACAATTCTCCTATCTCACAACTCACCATATAACACTCCTCTTGATATTATAAAAAATCCATTTAGTCCACTTCATAATCAACATTATGGCTCAGTTTTAAGTAGATTAATTATTGAAAAATATCAACCTGAATTAGTAATTTCAGGACATATTCATGAAGGAGTTGGAATTTGCAAAATTAAAAATTCAATTTGTTTAAATACAGGGTTTGGTAGCAGTATTTATCACATTATAAAAATAGATTTAGAGAAGAATAAAGTTTTATCAATTAAAAAATTTGGAAAAAATTTAGTTTAATGTTTTCCTCAATAGAATTACAAATGTTTATAATTTAGTAATTGTAGGGCTAGTATTATGAATTTATTAAAAAGTATGGTAAAAATAGTATTTGTTAGTGTATGTTTACTAATTCTTACTGGATGTAGTTCTCATATTACTAATCAAGAAGTTTTGAATAATCAAAATCAAGGTTCTTTTTTATTTCAAGAAGAGAGATTAGAGGGAATTAATACATTTGAGTCAAATTTAGAAATTGAGCAATTTTTATTAAAAAAAATTCTTAAGTCTTCACAATTATCTATGAACTTTAATGGTATGACTACCTCACCAGTTATGCGAGCAGACATGATGATGGAGTCATCAGTAGATATGGTAGCTAGTGATTCATCTCCTCCTCCTACTTCTTCTTCAGGAACATCTCAAATAGCAGAAGATATTTCATCTACGAATGTTCAAGTTAAAGGAGTTGATGAAGCAGATATTGTAAAAACTAATGGAGAATATATATATTCAATTACTAAAAATACACTTTCAATTACAAAAGCTTTTCCTCCTGAAAACTTAGAAATTGTATATACAAAAGAGCTTGAGGGAAACTCTCAAAATATATTTATTCAAAATAATTCATTAATTGTAATTAGTAATGAGTATGAGGATACTCAAAGAGTATCACAATTTCAATATAAACTTCAACCAACGTATAGACCTCAAACAAGAGTATTAGTATTTGATATTTCAAATGTTCAAGAAATAGAAATTGTTGATGAAATTGTTATTAGTGGTTGGTATAATCAAGCACGAATGATTGGAGATTTTGTGTATATAATTGCACAAGAACAAGCATTTTCATATGGAAGAATTATAACTCCATTTATTGATTCAATAACTCAAATGGAAAGAATTATGCCACCTGTATATTATTTTGATGAAGATGATGAAGAATACAGTTATACTACTATTGTATCACTTCAAATTTCAGATGTAACTATAAATTCACAAAGAGAAATAAACGTTCAATCTTTTTTATTAGGGGCAAGTAGTACGGTGTATGTATCTAATAATAATATTTATCTAGCAAATAGAGAACATCAATTTAGACTATATACACCACAAATTCAATTAGAATTATTCTCAACTGCAATTTTACCTCAATACCCGACAAATATTCAAGCCGAAATTAATAAATATGATATTCAAACTCAATGGAGTGAAATTTCAGCTATTTTAGTTAATTATTATGATTCATTATCTCCAGAAGAATTGGAAGAATTATATGAAAAAGTAAATCAAGAAGTTTCAAAATTTGAAACTGAATTTTTAGAGGAGAATATGAAAACAACAATTCATTCATTTTCAATTGATACTAAAAGTGGAGTTGTTGAATATCAAACTTCAGGTGATGTAAAAGGTTATTTATTAAATCAATTCTCTCTTGATGAATATAATTCACATTTAAGAGTTGCTACAACATTTTCTATTTGGAATAGAAACCTTGGTGGAAGAGTTGAGTATAACAATTTATATGTATTAAATTCAGATTTAGAAGTAGTTGGAAGTGTTGAGAATATTGCTCCAGATGAGAGAATTTTCTCAGTTAGATTTATGGGGGAAAGAGGGTATATTGTAACATTTAGAGATGTTGATCCACTTTTTACACTTGATTTGTCAAATCCACAATCCCCACAAATATTAGGAGAATTAAAAATTGATGGATTTTCTAATTATTTACATCCATTTGGAGAAAATCATTTAATAGGAATTGGAAGAGATACAGAAGAATTAGAAAGAGGTGGCTTTAGAATGAAAGGACTTAAACTTTCATTATTTAATGTAGAAGATATGACAAATCCAATAGAACAAGATTTTGTAGTTTATGGTGCAGCAGGCTCAAGTTCAGCAGCAGAATATGATCATAAAGCATTAGTATTTAATCCAACAAAAAATTTACTTATAATTCCAGTATCAATTAGAGAAGAAAATTATCAAGAAGGATTTCAAGGTATTTTAGTAATTAAAGTGAGTGAAGAAGGAGGATTTGAAGAACTTGCAAGAATTACTCATAGAAATGATGAAAACAATCAAATTGAAGATAGTTGGAGATGGAATTGGTGGTATAATTCTGACACTACAATTGTAAGAAGTATCTATTTAGATGAATTTTTATACACTATTTCAAATAAGTACATTCAGGTTCACAACATAGATAATAATTTTCAATTTGAAAATAATGTTGACATGCGGTACATTACAAAAGATGATTATAGAGATGGACGAGAATATTATTATGAATAAATCTTAAAATTTAATTAATTAATTAATTTTTTTCAACAATATTAGCTTATTTAATATAATTTAATTTTGGAGTTATAAATATTTAAAAATATATAGCGTTAAAATATAGTATAATGATTAAAAAAAAGAAAGATTCTCCTCAAAGTTTTTCAATAATTGGTTCACTTACTAATGTTGCAAAGAGTAAAGTAGATTCAATGATTGAGGAATATATTAGAAAAAATGTTACTCAAAAATTAGTGAGAATTGGTGAGATGTCACTTGCTTTTATTTTAGGAGTAGTATTACTTTTAGTTGGAATATCTCAATATTTAGCTTCACAACTTTCATTTTTAGAAAATGGACTCAATTACATTGTAATGGGAACAATTTTACTCATCATTGCATATTTTTTGTCATAATTTTTTTGACTTTAATTATATAATATAAACTAACTAATAAAAATGTCATATCAAATACCTACTTGTGTTATTGAAGAAATAAGAAAAAACTCTAGAGGAGATGTTATCATTGATACTAATCATGATATAAACTATCTATTTGGTTTAGATTTGGAAGATTCTCAATTTCATAAGTCTACTAAAATCTATATTACTTGGGAGGAATATGGAGATTTTTTAAATTTATCATATCTAGAAAAATTAGTAGATAAAGTTAATTTAAGAGATATAATTATACTATTAAATATATTTGAATCTATTGGGAGAATAAAAAGAAAAAAAAGCCTTAGAATTGTTATAGTTAATGAAAAAATTTCAAAAGAAATGCTATTAAAAGTAGGATATAACTCAATTGAAGATTCTAAATATAGTGAGCTTGTCAACTTAGAAGGTTCTGATTTATATGAAAAATATATCTAGTATTTTAATTTAATCAAATATAATACAAACTCTTATAAATTTTGAATTTATTAAATTTATATGGTAAAAGTTTATACAAAAGTTGGAGATAAAGGAACTACTTCACTTTTAGGAAAATCAAATGTGAGTAAACAAGATAGTAGAGTTATTGCATATGGAGAATTAGATGAGTTAAATACAGTAATTGGACAAACTATGAATTATGTTGAAAAAGAAGATTATGAATTGTTATACAAAGTTGTTGAAGAAATATTTACAATTAGCTCTCACATTGCGTGTGTGAGTGATTCATTTAATAGTATGCTTCCAAAACATAATTCTGGAATAATTACTCAAATTGAGAGTAGAATTGATGATATTACGTCTAACTTACCAGAATTAAAATCATTTATTTTACCAGTTGGAAGTATTGGACTTACTCAAATTCATATTGCAAGAACAGTCACAAGAAGAGCAGAGAGAGCATTAGTAACACTTAAAGATGAAATTGAACCTGATTTTCTACAATTAATTAATAGACTCTCAGATTATTTTTTCACACTTGCAAGAAAATATACTCAAGATAATGAAGAAGAGGAGATTGTCTGGAATTCAAAAAAATAACTTATACTAATATTAGCAGATATTTCTAAATATTTTTAAATAATGAGTAATTATTTACTTTATGGTTAAGAAAAAATTAGAATTATATGTTATAGGAGATGATTCTAATAAAATATTATTAATTCCTTCTAGATTGAGTAAGCCTGATAATTTGGATACTATTATTGAACCTAAAATTTCAAATTTTTCCTTACCTAGCATTGTGTCTAATTATTGGTCAAATCCTAATGAAGAATTTGAAAAAAGAGATAGAGTTAATAATTTAGCAGATTTTCATGTGATAACCCCTACTTTTTTTCAAAGAGATGGTACTTTTAAACTCAAAGGAGAATTGCCAAGAAGAAGTATTCTTCTTCCATATAGTAGAGAAATTTCAAATGAAGAATTGAATAATAAATTTTTTAGATACCTGAAAAGATATTCCGATTTAGCTCAACGGTGGGCCCCAGTTGATATTTTTGACATAGATGGATATTCATTAGATTTTAAAATTGTAATTTATAAAAATGAGAACGACATATTACTTGAAGGTAAGCCTAATCCTACAATCATTTTGAGGTGTGGAGTTAATTACTATTTAAGAAAATAATGATATTGAATTAAAAATATTATTGTAAAAAGAAGAATTAAGTAATTATTAACTATAATTTATTAATTTCACATCTCCTTTAATATTTTATATAGTCCTTGTGTCCCTAAATTTTCTAAATCAGTATCTTTAACTTTACTATATATTGAATGAACTAATTCAAGTCCTTGAAGTGTAATATTCATCTTTTCACACTCATCAAGAGCAAGTTTCATATCTTTGATAAAATGTTTTATGTAAAATCCAGGTTCAAAATTTTCTTGTATAATTCTTGGTGCCATATTAGTGAGTTGCCATGAACCTGCAGATCCTCCTTTTATGGTTTCAATGAATTGCTCTAAATTAATGCCAGTTTTAGTTGCGTACAATAGTGCTTCACAAGTTCCAATAATTGAACCTGCAATACCAATTTGATTTGCAAGTTTAGTATGTTGCCCAAGTCCTGCTTTTCCCATAAATGAGACAATTGAACCCATTTCATCAAAATATGGTTTTACTTCTTCAAATACTTTTTCATCTCCTCCAACCATTATAACTAAAGTTCCATTTTTAGCTCCAATATCACCTCCTGTAACTGGTGCATCTAATACTAAAATTTCTCTCTCTTGCCCTTTATCATAAATTTCTTTAGCAAGTGTAGGGGAAGATGTTGTCATATCAACTAAAATAGTTCCTTCTTTAGCTGAATTGATAAGACCATTTTCACTTAAATAGATTTCTTCAACATCTTTAGGATATCCAATAATAGTAAATATAATATCTGCTCTTTGAGCAACTTCTTGAGGATTTTCACACCAAATAGCATCTTTATCTAAAAGATTTTGGGCTTTTGATTTTGTTCTATTATATACATATATTCCAGAATTTTCTTGATTCATTACATACTTACACATACTCTCTCCCATAACACCAGTCCCAATCCATCCAATTGATTTCCTGTTTTTACTATTATTGTTATTATTTTTAATGTCCATAATTTTTGAATTAGATATTAATTTAAAATTATTTGTAATTTTGAGACTTAAAAACTACGTATTAACAAGAATTGTTTTAAAAGTATTTAAATGTTATAATTAATTTAGAATTATATGCTTAAAAATCATTTATTAGTTAAAAAAATAGAATCAAATGGAAATTCATATATAGTGCCAGTAAGATTAAGAGAAGATGTAAGCAAAATTTCTGATTATGACCCTTTATTTGTTTCTAAATACTTTGAATTAGATTTAGATTCATCTCATTTTTCTTCGTTTTTTCCTCATGATAATCAAGTAAATCTCTCAAGAAGAGAAAATCAAGTATTAAAAGGAGTTAATTGTAGTACTATTTCACAAGTATATTCTCAACAAATTCCAACTGTTATTTTAGAGTATTCAAAAAGAACTTCAAATAATCAACTTAAAACTACTGTTCAAAAAAGACTTAAAAGAACATTACAAAAAATACTCAAAGATATTAGCCAAAAAAGTACTAACCCAATGATAGTTGATTTAAATTTAGCAATATTGTTTAATATAAATACTCCATCTCATGTAGTTTCAAATTCTTTTTCTAGATTAAATGTATCATCAAATGAAGAAAGAGCTTATTTGACTGGAGAATTTAGTGTATATGATAAAATTTAACTTGAAAAAGTAGGTAAATTTTATCAAGTAGTTTTTAATTTACTATTTTTGATTCATTATTTTTTATAAATTTTTATAATTAAATATACCAAATTTTTATAAATTATAAAGTTTCTTCTTTAAGTATGAATACAAATATGAGTATAGATGAAAAAGTTGAATTAATTCTCAATACATTTGAAGAAATCGTAGGAGAAGATGAATTAAGAGAATTATTTAGAAAATTTGACTCAGGTGAAGTTAAAGAAATTAGAGCATATGATGGGTTTGAACCAAGTGGTCAAATTCATATTGCACAAGGTTTAATGAGGGCAATTCAAGTAAACAAACTCACTAGTTGTGGAATTACATTTGTCTTTTGGGTTGCAGATTACTTTGCATGGTTAAACAATAAATATGGAGGAGATTTAGAAAAAATTCAAACTTGTGGAAAATATTTAATTGAAGTTTGGAAAAGTTGTGGTATGGATTTAGAAAATGTAGAATTTAGATGGACTTCAAAAGATTTAGAAAATAATCCTGACTATTGGGAAAATTTTTTAAAACTTTCAACTCATCCAACAGTTTCAAGAGTTTTAAGATGTGGTCAAATTATGGGAAGAGAAGAGAATACTGAAAATCCCACATCTCAAATTGTATATCCTTTAATGCAGGCAAATGATATTCATCATTTAAGAGCAGATATTGCACAATTAGGACTTGATCAAAGAAAAGTCAATATGCTTGCTCGTGATATTTATCCAAAAATGGGGTGGGCAAAACCAATTGTAATTTCACATCATATGCTCCTTGGGCTTCAAAAAATTGATACTGATAAAGAAGGAACAGATAGGAAAATTGAAATGAAAATGAGTAAATCAAAACCTAATACTGCAATTTTTATGACAGATTCAAAAGAGGATGTTGAGAAGAAGTTTAAAAAAGCTCATAGTATAGATGGTGAAGTTGATGATAATCCTGTACTTGAATATTTTAAATATATTGTGTTTGAAAGATTTAATGAAGTTGAAATTGAAAGGCCTGAAAAATTTGGAGGATTATATCAAGCTAGTAGTTATGAGCAATTAGTTGAAGATTTTAAAGAGCAGACAATAAAATCATTAGATTTAAAGATGATGTGTGCAAATTATATTAATGAACTTTTAGAACCTACAAGAAAACACTTTGAAGAAAATGAAGAGGCAAAAGAATTATTAAGACAAGTTCAAAGTTTTGCAATTACGAGATAGAGATAAGTTAACTCTTGGAGTTACCTATTTTTTATTAAAAATGAAATTATTTAAATATTTTGAAGATGAAATTTTACTAACTCAAGAAGTTGTTAAAGAAATTATCATAATACTTGAAAATAAAGAAGAATTAGTGGATCAACTCTTTGATTTTGATCTAAATTCTTTTGAGGATTTAATTAATTCTATTTTCACAGTAATATATATTAAATTAACTAAATTAAAAAATGAGTTTGTGAATGAAACTAAACTCTCCCAAGGTCTTACAACAGCAACATTATTTTATTGTGCTATATTTTTAATTTCAAAAGGACTTCAAAAAAAAGGGTATAAAATTGATAATAATTTTTATAAGTTAATTCCATACTCAAGTCAAGAAAATTTAGAAATAAATCGGAAAATACTTGGAATTGAGAAAAATAAGAAATTTTTTTTTAAAGATTCAAGTTTTACTCTAAGTTTAGATATCTCTCTTCTTACTAATTCAATGTTTATATTTGGTGGAGACAAAACAAGAAGAGTTGGTTGCCCTTATACACAAAATAATAGTGGGAAAAAATTAAATCAAGATTTGTCTATAATATTTTTACAATTTTTAGACTTACTATATAATAAAATTCTTAAAAATAAAGAACAACAATATGAAGAGACTCCATTAAATAGATCTCCTGATTTTATTAATGTTTTACTTGGAAGATTTGAAATTAATGAAGAACATCTACAAAATTATCCTCAATATTTTACAAAATTATAACTTATAACTTTCAATTTTTAATTATTTTTTTAAACTAAAATTCTAATTTTTAAGGAACATTTTTTAATTTTCTAACTTTACAATAATTACGCAAATTTAAATCTATTTAGAACTCAAAATTGTATATGAAAGTTAGTGATAATAAGGCCTCTAAAAAGGTTAAAAATAAAAGTAATACATCAGTTAAGCCTGATTCAACTTCTAAACAAGATTTCAAAAAGAAATCTGATAAGAAAGCTTCAACAATTAAAAAAAGTAAAACTAAAACTAATAAAGTGATTACTAAGCAAATTACTAAATCAACTACTGACTCAAATACTTCAGAAATTTCTCAAGAAAAAGTAGTTGAAATGACTTCTCAAATGATGAATTCTATGAATGAAAAATTAAAAAGTTTAGAACTTATTAAGAAAAATTTAGAAGATAAACTCAAAGAAGTTGACTCAAAAGTTTCAAGAACTGAGTTAAATTCTAAGTCTGTAAAACCAAATTCACAAATTTCTAAAAAAGTATCAAACCTCTCAAACATTCAAGAAGGAACTCAAAAAGAAGTTGAAGAGATCTTACTTATTATTACTACACAACTTAAACAATTACATACGTTACCAAACTCTTCTCAAACTACTTTTAAATTATATATAGAATTACTTGAAAAAAATGAATCTGAATTAGAAATTTTAATTAAAAAATTAAATTCTAAAAAATTAACTCCAAAAGAAATTAAAACTATTACTAAAGACATTAGTTTAAAAGTAAAAGAGTTTACAAACTCAACTCAAAAACAATTAATGACAGTAGTTCAAAAAAATCCAATTTCAACTAATTTTGAGTCTAAAAATGTATTAGATGAACTTACTAAATCAAAAAAACATTTAGAATATTTAATTAGTAAAAAAACAGATGCTAAAGAATTACATACAATTATAGAACCTATTGAAAATAGAATTAATTCAACAATTAAAACTTTAGAATTAGTAGAGCAACAAGATTTAGAGAAATTTAAAAAACTTCAAGAGGATTTAATTAACTCTAAGCAACAAATTGAATCTCAAATAATTAATTTAGAAAAAGAGGAACATAAAAAAGTTTCAAAAAAACAATATAGAGAAGATATTATTCATTTACAAAATGAATTATCTCAAATGATAGAAGTGTTACATTCAGTTGATTCAAAAGAGAAAAAAATACAAACTACAATTGCACAACTTCAAAAAGAAGAATTAGCTTTAAATTCTCTAATTCATACAATTAATGAGCGCTCCTCTCTTTTGACAACTAAAGAAGATGTATCTAAGGAGATTAGAGTAGTAAAAAATGAAATTACTAATGCATTTAAATCAATTGAAGAGCTTAATTTTTTAGAACAAAAACAATTTAAGACAATTAAAACAAAATTAAATTCTAAATTTAAAAATGTTCAACAAAAATTTGACGAACTTGATGAGAAATATGTTAATGTAGTGTCAAAAGATGAGTTTTCTATAATTAAAAAACAACTCAATACTGAAATAAAAACAATTATTGATACATTAAAAAGAGCAGATTTGAAAGAAAAACATTTAGAAGATGAATTTAGTTCTATTAAATCTCTTGTAAATTCTATGAGTTCTGAAAAAATTGATATTTTAAAATTAAAAGAAGAACTCGCACCTATTAATAAATTAATTTTAAATTTGAAACAAAAAGATTCAAAACAAATAAATTCAATTAGAAGAGAATTAGAGCAGTCAATGGTAATTACTCAAGATAAAATTTCAAAAATTGAAGAAGAAGAGAGTAAAAAAATTCCAAAGGAAATATATAAAAAAGATATTCATAAACTACATTTAGAAATTCAGACTATTGTAAATGATTTAGAAAAATCTAATTTAGATGAAAAAGAGTTAGCTAAACATGTTAAAGTGTTAGAAATTTCAAAATTAAAGTTAGAACAAGAAATTGCTAAATTATCTCAAAAAGAGAGTCAAGATGTTTCAAAAGAATATATTGTATCTCAAATCAATATAGTTGAGAATCAAATTAATAATGCATTTAAAGCAATTGAGCAATCAAGATTTTTTGAACAAAAAGAATTAAAATCTCTAAAAGACAAGCTTAATAAAAAATTCACTCTTGTTGTTTCAAATTTTAATGATTTGAATAAAAAATATTCAAATGTTATTACAACTAAACAATTCAAAGAACATAAAGATGCACTTAAACAAGAAGTTTTAGCAATTGTTGATACTTTACAAAGAGCAAATCTTAAAGAAAAATCGTTAGAACATAAATTTAAATCTATTAAAGAGTATGTTGATTCGTTAAATGTTAATAAAGTTGATATTGAAGAATTAAAAAAAGAATTGGATCCTTTAAACAAATTAATTTTAAATGTAAAAAGAAAAGATAGCAGAGAAATTTCAAATATAAAAAAAGAACTTGAGAATTCAGTTTTACAAATTAAAGGTCAAATTACAAAAATTGAGGAAGAAGAGAAGAAAAAAGTCTCAAAATCAGGTTATAAAAAAGATATGAATAAATTACATGAAGATATTGGAGTAATTATAACTGATTTAGAAAAATCAAATATGGATGAGAAAGAATTGTCAAAACATGTAAAAGCTCTAGAACTTTCAAAAATTCAAATTGAAAAAGAAATTAAATCTCTATCATTAAAAGAGAGTAAAGATGTTTCTAAAGAATATGTATCATCTCAAATTGCAATGATTGAGAATCAAATTAATAATGCATTTAAAGCAATTGAGCAATCAAGATTTTTTGAACAAAAAGAATTAAAATCACTAAAAGATAAACTTAATAAAAAATTCACTCTTGTAGTTTCAAATTTTGAAGATTTAAATAAAAAATATTCAAATGCAGTTACAACTAAACAATTCAAAGAACATAAAAATGTACTTAGACAAGAAGTTTTAGCAATAGTTGATACTCTTCAAAGAGCAAATATTAAAGAAAAAACAGTTGAAAAACAACTTAAAAATTTATCAAAATTAGAACAAAATTTAGAAAATAGTATTTCTACTATAGAGACTCAATTAAAATCTAAAGTTGAATTAAATGAATTAGACACTTTTGAGAAAGATATTCATTTAGAACTTCAAGATAATATTAAGAAAACTCTTGATGAAATTTCAAATATTAAATCAATGGAAGAGAAAGATGTTAAGGAGTTGAAATCAAAAATTAATAAAAGAATTGTAACAATTCAAAATATTATTACTTCATTTAATTCTCACCATAACAGAGTTGAAAGTTCAATTCAAAGAGAAATTTCTACAATTAATTCAACAATTAGAGAAGTTATAACAACTTTAAAAAGAGCATCTGCAAAAGAAAAAAACCTAGAAGAATTAATTTCTAAATTAGAAGAAGTTGATAGAGAAGAAGTTGAAAAAATAGAAGAGATTCAAAAACGATTTAAATCTTATTATACAAAAAAACAACTCAATCATATGTTAGAACACATTAATGAAGAGTATGAACAATTAAAGCTTGAGATGATAACTAGTTCACAAGAGCAGTCAAATAATTTGCATGAATTAGAATATTCTCTGCAAGAACAAAAAAATATTGTTGAGAATCAAATTAATGATTTAAACAATGTACATCATAAAACATTTGCAACTAAATCTTTTACTTCAAAACAACTCAAAGATTTGAAAACTCTTGAAAATGTTCATAATGAAATTCAAAAGCAATATATTGATGGAATTGAAAATACTCAAAAACTAAAAGATAAAGAGCATCAATTGCGAGTTGAAGCTCTTAGAAATTCCCTAAGTGAATTATATTATAAATCATCATCATTTATGACTAAATCACAAGCTAAAATAGAACTCAAAGAGTTATATAGTCTTTTAGATGAATTAAATAGTAAAGAGAGTTCTGATACTTCACATATAAATACTAAACTTACAAATTTAGCAAATACATTTTCAAAAGAGATAAGTATTATTTTCAAAGATATTGATACATTAAGTTCTAAAGATGATGTTGAAAAAGTTAAAAATAATTTAGTTAAAAAATTACAAGAAACATCCAAAGAAATTCAAGAAACACAAGAACTATTAAATAAAGAATCTTCTGAGCAAACTAAAAAACTTAAAAAAGAACATTTAAATTTACTCAATGTTGAAAAATCTTTAAATTCAAAAGTTGAAGCTCTTCATATGAGTCTACTTGAGAATTATTATACTAAGGCTCAAATTAATTCAATCAAAAAAGAATTTAATACTGAACTTGAAAAACTTCATTCAATTCAAGATGCAAGTATCTCAATTGTTGAAGATGAATTAACAGATTTATATCAAACCACCCTAAGTCATCAAAAAAAACTCTCAACAATTAATAAAAAAATTAAACATGATGAAGATGTTATGAGTACACATCAAGAAGTTATAGATGTTAGTGCTGCTCTTCAAGAAACATTAAAACATTCTAAAACTCAATTACAAAAAAAATCAACTCAGCAAGTTAATGAATTAATGCAAGAAATTAAAGCATTATTAAGTTCAGAGAGTGATAGAGAGAAAAAAGTTCAAGAATTAAACAGAAAAGTTCAAAAAACATATTCTAAAGATCAATTAGATAAAGCGTTTTTAGATGTTGCAGATGAAGTTGAGAGAATTAAATTACATGAAGAAGAGGAGTTTAAACAAATTAAACAAAAAGAATTAAGAGATGTATCTGATTTAACTTCAAAAACAAAGGAGTTAGAGTCTCATACTCAAATAGATTATTTAAAAGAGCATTTAACTCAAGAACTTGAAAAGAGAGTTCAAGAATTAAAAGAAGAACAACTAAGACATTATGATGAGATTTCAAAAATTCAAGCTCATGAGCAAAGACTTGATACTACTGAAGATTTAATTGCTCAAAAAGAAGAATTATTAGAACAAAAAATTCAAAACCAATTTGAAGTTCTCGAACAAGCAAAAACGCATTGGGAAGAATTTTTTACTAATATTAAAACAGAAATAGAAGCGGATGAAGATTCTCTTTCAAAAGCTCTTTCATCAATTGAAGTTTTGAAACAAGATTTAAAATCTCATAATCAAGAAATTTCTCAATTAAAACAATCACAAACACCTTTAAAGCAATATTTAGTTGAAAAATATAATATTTTAGTGGATGCATTTCATAAAATGCAAAGAGAGCAAAAATTATATGAAGAGGAATTAAAGAAGAGTCAAGATGATTTGCTTTTAGTTAAATTAAATGAATATAATCAAGAAATATACGCATATCAAAATCAAATAAAAGAACTTCAAGCTTCAGTTGATGAGTATATTGATAGTAAAAATGCTCATACGTACAAAGAGTTTGAACAAAGCATGGATGAGTATAAAAATAAATATACACAAGAAATTATTCAAGTTCAAACTTCAATTCAACAATATTTAGAGCAAATTAAATCTGATGAAAAAGAATATTCAAATTTAATGAAACAATATATTGATAAAGTTAATACTAAAATTGTAGAAGTTAATGAATTAGAAACAAATTTTGAGGATTTACTTAGAAAAGCAAAAGAGGAAGTAAGTGAGTATATTCACAATTCAATAGATAAAATAGAATTATCTGTTGAATCTATTGTAAATTCAAAAACTGATGAGTTTTTGCAACGTGAAATTACTCTTCTTGCTTCATATCATGAAAAAATTCAATATTTAGAAGATTTGACAAATAAAAGACTTGATAAGATAGAAGATAAATTTATTGAAAAACATACTCAATCAATTAGACATAAAATTAATGAAGAGGTTGCAAGTATTGACTCAAAAATTGATGAATTGAAATCATTACAAAAAGAAAGTTTAGAACATGAAGAAAGAATTGAAGAAAAACTGTTAAATCAAGTTCAAGAAATTGATACAAAAAGTGATGAAACTAAAACACATTTAATGGAAATTGTTGATAATTTCAAAGAAGAATTTTTCCATTTAGAAAGAGAGGCTGAGAAATTAAGAGATGGAATTTCTCAAAAAGTGGAAGAGAGAATTACTCATTTTGAGCAACATTTAAATAAAAGATATTTAGAGTCTGATCAAGAAATTGCATATATAAAAGAGACTTTAGTTAATGAAATTGAAGGTTTAATGAGAGATGTAGCTCAGGAATTAGAAAATAAAAAGTTAGAAGTTGATTCATACATTAATTCAACTCTTCAAGGAAAAAATGTTGTAGATACTATTGAGTATTTAAAAACTAAAGTAGAACAATTAGAATTTAATGAAGAAGGTTTAAATGCTAATTTAGTGTTTGGCAGTGATTCTACATCTAAAAATACTCAATCATTAAATTATTATGTAGGTCAAATTGAAGATTTAAAAAATAAATTTTCAAATTTACAAGCACAAGTTGAATCAAATTCAGCAGTTTTAACTTTTGCAGATTCTAATTATTATAATCAAAATTCTAATTATAATGAGAATTTATCAACTCAGAATGATATTAATGAAAAATTGAGATCATTGGAAGCTGAGCAAGAAAGATTAAATGTTCAAGAAACTTTAACACCTCAATCTAATGTTAAAGAAGTTCAAGATTATATGATGCAAAAATTAAATTTATTTGAAGAGGAATTTAGTATTATTAAATCTCAAGTTCAGGCTAATTCAGCATTTCAAACACTAAATAATGAATTTGATTTAAAACTTAAACAATTGTTTAATAATCAGAAAAAATTAGCTGAAGAATTCAAGAAAAATTTTACTGAATTAAAAAATAAAGTTCTTGAAAATAGTGCTCAAAATTATCATTTACAAAAAAATATTGAAGATTTCAAAAATATTTCAAATGTATCTGATAATCAATATGCAACTGATTCTTATAAATTGGTTCATACAATGAAATATTATGAAAATGATTTAATAGATTCGATTAAAGAGTTACATAAAAATGGACATTCCAAAGAGGAAATTGAATATATTTTAACACAAAAAGGACATCCTTTCTTTTATGTGAAGATGGTTTTAGACTATATTTAAGTTAACTACTTGTTAAAATAATATAATTCTAAAGTAAATTTTGAAGTAGTTAGTTTTATAAATGTACAAATCATAGTACTAATATTATGGAACAACAAGAAATAACACCTTTACAACAATTTACTTATCAAGTAGTAGTAGGAAGTTTAGCTAGAGATAGTTCACAAATAGCATATAATTCTTTAAAAGAACAAAGTTTATTGCCTGCAAATGAAAACTCTCAACCAAATACAATGTCTTCAGAGGAATCTCAAATTTTAAATTATTCGGTATTTTTTTCAGATATGCAATATTCTTCTGAATTAGGGAGAAGAGAACTAGGAATGGTTCAATCAAATATTGAACAAAAATTTGGAGGATTAGAAGCTTTAATTTCTCTTCCTGAAAATGAATTAAGTTCTACTTTGGCTCAAATTCAAAGAGATGCAATAAAAAGTGCATATTCAAAAGGACTTGATGGAACTACTCAACTCACTCCTCAAGAGAGTGCTTTAATGTATGTAACAAATGGAGGAGATGGAGTTCAAAAAAGTTTACATTCAATTGAATCAATGTTAAATCCAGAGTTGTCAGGTGAAGATAAGAATTCTATTATGTCAAATTTTGGAGTTATTGCACTCTCAGATATGTATGCAAGAGCATTAAGAGCAGAACAGATATTTGGTGTTAATATGATTAGTGAAGATGGTCAACTAAATTTACCTAATTATTCTACCTCTTCATCTAATACTCATTATAAAGATGCAGCTTAGTTGAGTTAGTATTTTAATAATACTTTTTTAACTCAACATTATCGTATACAATTCTTTTTAAATTCTTATTTATTTAATTAATTATGAAAAAGAGATTTGTTCTTTTAACTCAAGTTCACACTCAAATTACATCTTCTAATTTACAATCTCAAGGAAGATTAGATATAGTACTTCATTCAATTATAACCTCATTATTTATATCCCATGTATTTAGAGAAGATACAACTCTTGAAATTATTTGTATGGGTCCTCCTCTAAAACCTAGAAGAATTAGTATTTCATATCATAAAGAACAAACTCTTTCTAAAAAAAATTTAAAGAAAATTATTGAAATTGCTCTTAATAAGTGTAAATCAAATAAAGAATTAGAAGTTCATCCAGGAGTTTTTATTAAAGAAATTGATGTAGACTCTTATATTGAAGAAGAATTTATAAAAAATGAATTAAAATACTGTTGTATATTAGATGGATATGGTGAGCACATCTCAAATTATAGAAATAAATTTAAAGAAATTTTAATATATAAAAGAGATTTAGAAGATGAGATAGTTTTTTTTTTGGGTGATCATGAAGGAATCTCAAAAAAGTTACGTAAAAGCTTAAAAAAATCAACTAATAGAATTTCATTAGGGGATAAAATTTACTTTACTTCACAAGTATGTACGATTTTACATTATGAATTAGATTCAATTGTGTTTCTCAATGGGGAAGAAAAATTAAATCAAATAAGCTCAATTAGTGATGATGGAGATGAATAAATAGAGGAAAAATTGAAATTGAAAGCGTTATATGCATTATTTGAAGTTACAAAAGGGAGTTTTATAAAATCAGTTGAAAATGATAGTACATATATTTTAATAAAAATTTCTTCTTCACATTTAAATATTAATTTAAAAAGTAATATTATTCTATCTAAAAAAATAAATGAACTTTCTTTTTTGAAAAATAATTTAGGAATTATAAATTGTTTTGAAATTAATTTAGAAAATTTAAAAATTAATGAGATTCAAAATTTTGATAATATATTTAAATCTTCTCTTATACATTTAATTCCAAGAGTTCATCAAAAAGACATTATATCAATTTCAGATGTAATTTTATTTTTAAGTTCTAAAAATTATATATCTATTTTACAAGAGCTAACTATTGAAGATGTTATAATTTTAGACACTCAAATTGTACTTAGAATTGAAGAAATTTTAAGAATTTTAAAACTCTTAATTTAAAGATTTATAAAATAAAAAATAAATTTAATGAATTAATCACTTAAAATCTAACCCATCTAAATCAATTAATTCATCTTCTTCCTCTTGATTTTGATTATTTTGGTTATTTGTGGAATTATGTAATTTCATCTCAATGATTCTATAAATTATTAATGCAAATATTAAAATTAAAAATATACCAATTCCAATTAAAATATATGTTAATAGCGGCACTTCTAAATTATGGTTATACACAAATTCTACTTCTTTAATATATCCTGAACTAGATTTAATTTCTAAAACTCCCCCCATACCTTCTAAATTTTCTAAAACTTCTAGTGAATTTGAACTATCAAATCTTACAAATCTTCTATCGCTAGGAATAAGTGTAAAAGTAGGTTCATTTATTTCAACAAGTCCTAAAAATAAATCTTTAAATGTTATTTCAATAGTTTGTTCACTATTTCCAAGACCTCTAATAATTAGATTAATATTATCAAAATTATCAATCTCAATAGGTTCAGAGCCACTTAATTCAACATCAAATGTAGGTTCGATAACCTTTACTAAAATAGTTTCATCTATTTCAATTACATTTTCATTTAATCTACATATTAAATTAATTTCTAGTTCTCCAGTTTTTTGATCTCTATTTTGAATACTTAAAATATTCACATTTTTATCTAATACTAAATTTTGTCTATTCGTAGTAAATGAGTTTCTAATTTCACAATTAAGGGCAGTTTGAGGTTGATCATTAATAATTTCAACTGTTATGATAGGATTTAAAGGAGAAAAAAATGCTTCATTTTGTTCAATTGATACAAATTGTGCTGCTCTAATTATAATTGGAAGTTTTATAAATTCTTCTCTTTGTGTATTACCTTGAGCAATCCCTGTAATTGTAATATATCCTTTTTTATCTGCTAAAATATTATTTTTAGAAGTAAAATTTCCTTTTAAGCTCTCTTTACTTCTAATTGAACCAATATCTCTACTAAATGAGATATAATCTCTAATTGAAGGTTCAACTTCAACTCTTACATTAAAAATATCAAATGTAGATGGGTTTTGAATATTAATTTCTTGAGTAGTATCAGCACTAATACTTAGAGGAAAATCTTGAATAATTAAAAATGGTTTTAAATAATCTCTAATACTCATAAATGCTAAAGAGTTTCTCTCAATATTTCCCCACCCATTATTTGGTTCACTAAAATATATCCATTCTTTAGAATTTTCCACATATTCATTTGAATTTGAAATTTTATTCATAGCATTTTGACTTATAGCAGTTTCAAAGATTCTTCTATCTTCTCTTCTATCATCTCCCCAGGAACCATCATTATTTTGAGAAAATTTTAAATAATTTTCAATTTTTTCATCTTCACCAATAACATTTAAATACAGAGCCGAATAAATTGAATTTGTTCTACTAAATATGAATTCTCTTGTAGAATCAATTGAACTTCTATACGTTTCAATATAATCAATTAATCCTTTATAATGTGTTAAATCTTCATCATAAGTATTCATAATGTAAAGAGTTGATAAAATATCACAATTGCTTCCTCCATAACATAAAACTCTTTCCCTTGAATATTCAAAATTATTAGAATTTCTAATAGAAAAATTCAAATTATCTCTATTTGGTTCATTTATTTTAAATAATATTTCATCAACATTAAAATTACATTCTAGATTAAATTTTTCATTAAAAGTCCTACTAGAAGTATTTATACTAGTATTAAAATTAAATACGACCGCTGTTGAAGAATCATCAGTAAATAAATTACAACTTACACTATTATTATTATTTGGTTTAAATTCAATTACTAATTGTGCATTACTCAATGATAAGTTTAAGATATTTGAATTTACATAAATAAGTCCATCTTGAAGTAACCTTCTATTTTCATTGTATCCTGTTTTTTTAAGATTATATAAAATTATAGAAGTATCTACTATATTACAATTTCTATTTGGCCAACATTTTCTATCGTTGTCTCTTAAATCTCTAATTTGGGAATATAATTCTTCACTAATTTCATCATCACCATTAATTTCTCTATAAGCCATTAAAATATATGAGAGTTCTACTGCATCATTTATTCTAGAAAAATCTTGATTTAAAAGAATTTCTGCAACTTCACTTTTCTTAGTTCTTTTGATATCTCTTGAAAATTTATAGTATCTTGAATCTAATGTATATTCTATTTCTAAAGTGCTTGAATCACTATTTAACGATTCAATATTTGCATAATAACAATTTTCTCCATTTTTATGTTCTTGAATATCAATATTAATATTTTGATTAGTTGATCTAATTCTTCCACTAATTGAAGAAACTTGACCTTCAGGAATACAGATTTCAAATACAATTCTCTCATCTTCAAGAATTCTAATTGAATCTATTTCATTATCACTAATTGGAAAATAGCTTGGTGAGTAAAATGTAACTTCATGTGAATATGAAATTGAAAATAAACTTAGTATTACCAAAAAGATTCCAACACATCTTAAATATATATTCATCTACTCATTTAGATTTTTTTTACAATAAAATATTAATTGATTACTCTATAATTAAAACTTAAATTACTACTTTAATAGAATTTTTGAAGTAGTTTAAATGATAGATTTAATGGTATATTGATTACTATATTTAATATTTAATGACATTATTTAATTATCAAATGAAATTTAATTTTACTTGAAAAAAAAGTAAATTTAGATTTTAAATTTAAACATTTATGAATGAAGAGTTGAATAATTTACATATTAATAAAATTATTCTATAATTATTTGTGGTTTTGAAGGAATATTTGAGTTTGAAATTTGAACTTGAGAAATTTCTTGTTTTAGAACTTTAATATTTTCAAAATTAAACTCCTCTTTTAGAAATGGTATTATTGATTCCAACAAATTAATCTCTTTTTCTTGTGTGAGATAATAATGCACTCCTGATTTGAATGTTTTAGGTACAAACTTGGAAATGAATTTAGAATCTTCTTTAAATACTTCTTGAAGTTCTACCATCATTTCTTTAATTTGTGTATTATTAAATCTTAATTTTGTAATTGAGTCAAATAATTCAAATCTTTGTTTTGGTGCAACAATTAGTGTGAGTTTTATACCTTTTTTTTGATCTTGTAGAGTTCCAATGTCAGATACAAGTTGTTCAATTATTTCTTCTTCTCCTATAATCTCTTTAGAGATATATTTTTCAAACATTTGTGTATTAATAGATTCGTGTGACACTAATGTAGTTCTACCAAGTTTTTCCCACATCTCTTCACAGGTATGAGGTATTATTGGAGTTAAAATTTTAATTAAATCTTCAATTACAAAACTAAGAGCTTTGTAAGTGTCAATTTCACCAATTCTTCTAATTGAATATGTAATTTCTTGCATAAATTCAAATAGAATTTTAACATATGCTTCTCTTAACTTAATTTCTTCAAAGAACTCAAATGCTTCTTGAACTCTTATATAAAATTTAGCAATTAACCATTTTTGAGTTGAATTTAATGGTTCATAAGTAGGTGTTTCTTGTTGTAAAATTGTCTCTTCAATTATTTCTTTAATTCTTTTAAATTTCTTTTCAACTTGTTCATCTTCATCATCTTTAAAATCCATTTCAACATCAAAATTAGAACTAACAATTAAATATAATCTATATAAATCAGCTCCATAAATATCTTTAATTCTAAATAATGGAGTTCCATTCCCTTTAGATTTTGAAATTTTTTCTCCATTTCTCATCATAAATTGACCAACACAAATTTGTTTTGGCCACATACTTTGAGGAAAAATAATACTATAATGATAAATTAGAAAATTTAAATGATTTGACATATGTCCCCAAGCAGTATATCTAAAATCTACATTATTCCAATATAGAACTTCTTCTCTACACTCATTAATAATTTGAGTTGAAATAGTTGTATGTTTAGAAATTTTATCTACATTTCCAACTCCTAAATACACATAATCATAAAATTGAGGTGTGAGTTTTTCAAACTCAATTGAATGCTCTTTTAATACATGCATAATTATATAGAGCATTTGATAAATGGTTGAATCACTAAGGGGTTCAATTATCCAATTTTCATCATAAGGAAGTTTTGTTCCAAGTCCTCTTTTTCTAGCACATGGTCTCATATTTGCCCAATTAATATACCCAATTTGTGTTAGTTTTAAATTTTGAGGTTTATATGTCATATACTCCATTAAACTTAAGGCTTTTTGTTTTACTTCTTGTGATGAGTAATCTAAAAACCACTGTCCTGATAAATTTGCAACAATTACAGTGTCTCCTCCTCTTGTTTGTGCTCTTCGAGTTGTTTCATATAATGTTCCTCCAAGTTGTAATTCTTCTAATTTTTGTTTAGTTTTAGTAAATCCTTGATTATTTTTAAGAGGAGTTCCATCAAATTCTTCTCCACAATTAATCATGATAGCTCCAAAGTGAGATTCTTTATAGAGATCTTTTTTCATCTCTTCAAGTTTTTCTTCATTACCCTTTGTTGAGTAAACTTTGTGTTCTAGTAATTTAGAATATGCTGGAATGTCGTTTTTATATTTGATTTCTTGACCTTTTTTATCAAATGTTTTAGTAATTGGAGTTAAATTTAAAGGTTCTCTATTTTGAAATTCTTCTAAACTTTTATTTGGATATGTATGTTCAAAGAGATGTAAATAGTCGTGTACTGAATCAGCAGGAGAGGAGAACACAATTCCAGTTGCATGATTTTCATCACAAAAACTACCCTCTAAAATAGGAACTACTTTATTTGTAATTGGTGCAATAACATTTTCTCCTATAAATTCACTTCCACTATGCTCAGATATAAATTCAACATTATCAAATTGATGTTCAATTTTAACTTGTGATGCTTTTGATACAATCCAAATTTTATCATTAATATTGAGTTTTACTAAATTCATATCAGATTTAACATACATATTTGTAATTCCAAATAAAGCGTCAGGCCTTAGAGTTCCTGCAACAAGGTATTCATTAGAATTTTCTAATTTAGCCATAATATAGGACATCTCACTAATTCCTACTTTGTCAATGTCACCATCTTTAATATCATCTTCTCCTACTGCATTTTCATCTTGCGCGGAATATAGAATTGGATATTTTCCCTGCTTAAGTAATCCATTTTCTCTTAATTTTTCATATTGCCACTTGATAAAAGAATTATAAATAGGTTCTCCAGTTGTAAATTGTCTTTTATATGTTATACTCATTCCGACACTATCAAGGGCTTCTTCAATAGTTTGTGAGAAAAAATTTGCAATATTTTGTGGGTCATGAAATGTTTGAATTAATTTTTCTTGCTCTTTTTCATCAACAATATAATCTGAAATTGCATCTTTTACTTGTTTAATAGTTTTCTCATCTCCTCTTTTAATTCCATCAGCTACTGCTAAAACTGGAGTTCCTGAAATGTGATATCCAAGTGGGAATAATACATTTTTTCCTCTAAGTCTTTGATATCTTGCAACAACGTCTGTAATTGTAATTGTTCTTCCATGTCCTATGTGCATAACTGAATTAGCATAAGGGTATGCAAAATTAATAAAAAATTTTTCTTTATTATTTGAATTGTTATTTGATATATTATTTGAATTGTTTGAAGAAGTATCCCAAGCACCCATACTTTTCCATTTTTTTTGCCATTTTTGTTCAATTAATTTCTGATTTTCAAAAGTCATATTATATAAAAAGAAATTTTTAATTTATATAATTTAGTATTTTAATTTAAAGTTAAGTTTTATGATGTATTTTATTTTATATGTTAAAATATTTATTTTTATAATTATTAATTTTTTATAATTATACTTGGAATTTATATTTAAAATCAATTTACCTAAGTTTTTTAAATTTAGATAATATATATATATACTTATGGTAGACTTAATTGAAGAGAGATTGAATAAAATTGAATTATTTTTAAAAAGAATAGAGACAAAATTAGACACACTTATTGAATTTGAAAAACTAAGTTTAGAAGAAAAGAAAGAAATTTTGAAAATTAAAAAAGAGATGGATATACGTGAAATTAATTCATATGAAGATGCTTTTAATTAATGAATTTTTTTTTAATTATTTTAAGGATTTAGAAATGTTTTCTTTTTTCAATTAAACTAAGTATTTAAATATTTATAATATAATTTTTTATGTATATATGAATGTGAAAAAAGAGATTTTTAAACAATTTTCTTCTACTCGTGATGCATTTGCTCAAGCTCTAGTTGATATGGCAAAAGATGATACAAACATTGTTGCCTTGTGTGCAGATTTGAAATCTTCTTTGAAACTTGATACATTTGAACAATTATGCCCTAAACAATTTTATGAAATGGGGATTTGTGAGCAAAATATGGCCTCAGCTGCGTGTGGAATGGCCAAACTTGGAAAAATTCCTTTTATTTGTTCGTATGCTGTATTTTCTCCAGGGAGAAATTGGGATCAAATTAGAGTTGGTGCGTGTTATTCAAATTTACCTATAAAAGTTGTAGGAGGACATGCTGGACTTGTAACTGGGCCCGATGGTGCAACACATCAAGCACTTGAAGATATTGCTATGATGAGAGTATTGCCTAATATGGAAGTATATGTTCCAAGTTGTCCAAGTGAAGCGTATGGGATTACTAAATATATAGCATATACTAAAAAACCAACATATTTACGTTTAAATAGGATTAATCAGCAAGAAGTTTATGGTGTTGAAGAGTTTACATTTAAAAAAGCAACACTAATCTATGAAGGAAATGATTGTCTTATTTGTGCAATGGGTGTTTGTGTTGATATTTCAAAGAAAGCTGCAGTTGAGCTAGAAAAAGAAGGAATTTCTTGTAAAGTACTTGGAGTTCATTGTATAAAACCATTAGATGAGAAGAGAATTATTCAAGAAGCAAAACATTGTGGTTGTGTTGTAAGTGTTGAAGAACATCAAATTTATGGAGGTTTAGGAAGTGTAATTAGTGAAGTGCTCTCACGACATCATCCTACAATTCAAGAGTTTGTAGCAGTAGAAGATACATTTGGACAAAGTGGAGAGAGTGATGAATTATTGAATCTTTATGGGATTAGTGTTGAGAATGTGAAGGAGAAAGTAAGAAGAGCAATAGAGAGGAAGAATAAAAAATAAGATGTAATTATACAAAATTTAGTTATAAATTTAAAAATTATATTTCTTATTTAATTATTTCTGCAAGGGTTTTAATTAATCCTTGTGGATTTTCAGGATGTCTTACTTCATAAATAACTTCCTCAGGATGTTTTCTTCCATCAAAAACTAATCTAGAAGTTCTATCTATTTGAATATAACTATTAGGTGTTTGAATTTGAATTCCAACTTTAGAACCTCCTAGTGGAATTCTTCTAATTTCAGTTTGATATTTAGGAAAAGTTTTACCTAAAAAAGTTTTTTGACCATATTTATCTTGGTTTAATAATTCTTGTGCAACTATATATAGTTCTGGAACCCAACTGTTATTATCAATTGAAGGTGTATTAAGACATAATCCTCTTTCTAATTCTCTTAGTTCTCTCATAATATAATATATAATTAGAGTTAAAGCTATTTAAATGTATCTATCCTCCTGAGACTACACTTAATATTTTCATATCATCTCCATCTTCAAGTTCATACTCCTCTAACACTACTTCATTATTAATAGTAATAATTACTGCATTAATACTTTCATTTAATTCTTTTAAAATATCTTTTGCTGTTTTGAATTCTTTTTCATCAAAGGAATATTTCTTATTATTTCTCTCAACTAATACTGTTACGACCATATTATACAAAAGAGGAGAAGTATTTTTTAATATTTGTATTATTTTCAAAGAAAAATAAGTTTATTTAGAAACAATGTTTATTTTAAAATAAATTTGAATAAAATTAATCTGGATACTAATATATTTAAGTTTCAGAAGGTATTTCAATAATTTTAATTAAAAGCGTGTGATAAGAATCAATTAATTTGAAAAATTGAGACGTTAATTCTCTACTCTTTCCCCATCTTTTATTATTTTTAATAAAATCAAGTAGTAATTGAACTAATTCATTATATTCTTCTAAATTAAATACAGTTGATATATTAGTTACAAATTCATCAATACAGCGTTTTGTATCTCTTTTGTATTGGAGTTGAAGTTCTTGTTCAAATTCTTGTGTTGAATGAAATACTTTTTTATTAAAAAAAATGTTACTCAAATGAATAGTTTTAATTATTAAATCATGAAGAAGAGGTTCAAACTCAGTATTATTAGAGTATTCATATATTGCCATTGATTCTTTATCATATAATACAAATCTTTCAATATCTAAAATAAAATCTTCAAGGATGAGTAAATGTTCATATATTTTTCTTCTAGGAACTATTATAGTTTGTTTCATACTTTATTTATATTTTGTAATAAAAAATTAAAAAAATTTATTAAAATTAAAGTTATTCAATTATTCTTGCTCTATTAATTACAATAGGTTCATTTGGAACGTCTCTTTGATTTTTAGAAACTTGACTAATTTCATCAACAACTTCCATTCCCATTACTACTTTACCAAACACAGGGTGTCTGCTAGTCATTGGTTGTTTGTCAAAGTCTAAAAATGTATTATCAACAGTATTAATAAAGAATTGTGATCCTCCACTGCTAGGTCCTGAGTTTGCCATAGATAATGTACCTCTTACGTTTGAGAGTCCAGTTATGAATTCATCTTCAATAGTATATCCTGGTCCTCCTGTTCCCCATCTTGCTTGAAGAGAATCATTTTTAGTTAGAGGGTCTCCTCCTTGAATCATAAAATCAGGAATAACTCTGTGAAATTTAATTCCATCATAAAATCCATCTTCAACTAAATCTCTAAAGTTTCCAGCTGTAATTGGTGATTTAATTGTATATAATTCAATATAAATATCTCCTTTATTAGTTTCTAAAACAATTAAAGTATTTTGTGTGTCTTCCATTAGTTCTTTTGCTTTTGCTTCCATTTCATTTAAATTTAATGAGCCTGAGTTTAAAAATGTTACAATTATTATTGTACTTATTATAATAGTAAATAATATTATTGCACTAAGAATTGAATAAAATGTTGTTTGTTTCATGTTAAAATTCCCAATCATTAAGTATTTTTAAAAATATGTATTACTTTTTTTCCAAACATTTTAAAAATTTAAATCTTATCAATAATTTAAAAAGAATTATTATTATTTTTATATTTAAAAAATTATTAAAATATTTATGGACCTACAAATCCACAACTAGGGCATGTATATTTTTTACCTAGCACTCTTGCTTCTTTACTTCTTGAAATTTCAGCATCACACATAGGACACTTAAATGTAATGTGAGCAGGCTCGTTGATTAATTTTTGATTGTTGTCAAATTTAACTTGCATAACAATAGAAAATAAGTTTGTTTTATAAATTTAATTACTAATTTGTTAATTTGATATGATTAGAGTAGAAAAATAGTACTGAATTGATATAAATTTGAATTATAATTAATAAAATAAATAATTACCTTTATTCTTTTTTAGGTAAAAATAATAATCTAAATGAAGCATACATACATGGAATTGCAAATAAACTCACAAAGACACTTAACATATATTGAAGATTTCTAAACATTGTTTGAACTCCTTCCATACTTACAGGTGTATATTGTACAGTATTTGTAATATACGTTAAAAGTAATGCTACAAATACAATTGTTCCAAGCATTGCTATAAATTCTTTAAATAATTCTTCTCTATTTTTAAAATTAAATATGGTATAAATAGTTCCCATCATTATTAAAAATAAGTTTGCTGGTAAAAAAAGAGGTTCAAATATGCCAAGTAAAATTACAATAATTCCAAATACTAGCCCAACTAATAAACTATATCTCATAATTCCTATGAAAATTGCTTTTCTAATTTTATTTCTAAGTGATGTAGGTTTATTATCTTTTTTTATTGTTTCTTGTTTTTTATGTATCTGTAGAGGTTCTTTTTTATGTTCCATTTTGATATTATGTGATTATTATTATTTTTAAGTTTATGAATTTTTGTATTTTTTTTAAAAGTATATATATCTTAATTATATTATTTAGATGTATCTTGCATAAGTGAATTATATATGTTAATATAATTTTCAAATAACATTTCCCATTCTAACTCTTTTGAATATTCGAGTGCATATTTTTTTTCTCTGTATTGAGTTTTTGCAGTTTTAGTATATTCTTCAAGTATGAATTCTTTAATTTGTTCAACTTTTGAAGTGTAATCTTGTCCTAAAACCACTCTTACTACTGAATTATTAATTTTATTATGAAGCCAATATTTTCCAAATCCTGCATTTTCTGATGTAAGTGTAATTACTCCATATGCTATACTCTCATGTGGTGTATATCCCCAAGGTTCGTATCCTGATGGAAATAATGAAAAGTCACATCCTTGCAAAAGTTCGTAATAATTCATATCAAATGCTTTATTGTGCGTATCAAGTGTTCTTGGAATGAGAATTATTTTTACTTTGTCTTCTTTTCTATTTAAAAGGCCATTTCTTGTACATAGTTGCATTAGTTCGTGACTGAGTTCTATATTATATTTAGATAGAGGTGCTATATGTTGATTAAAATCAAGTTGGACTTCTTCTTTAAGTGGTTTATAATCTCCTGCCATTATTGGAGCTAATATAATTATATCTTTTGAGGAGTCTTGTTCTTTGAGTTGATTATTTAATTCACCAAGTGCTTGAAATGTAGTGTCATATCCTTTAGCTTTAACTTCAAATCTCCCTGATATTATTCCAATTCGTAGATGTTTTTTTATTTTATAGAATGGTTTAAAGTACTCTTGAATTGAATTTGTAAGTTTGGAGTGTGTGTTTGTAAATTGTTTAATACAATCATCAAAACTTAAATTTAGGCTAAATCCATTTTCTGTTACATTTACTTCTTTATAATCATATAATTTAATAATTTCATCTTTTGAAAGAGGAGATACACATGACGATTTATCAGCAAATCTTAATGCTTGATGTTCAGTTTGATATTTTGTGTGAACATTTAATTCTTGTGCTATTTGGTATGGACTTTTATTATTAAGTTCATGTTCTAAATCTTTATTCATAAGTAATTCATTAAAATTTCCATAATATGCTCTTCCAAGCATTGTTGCGTGAGTTGTGAAAATAGTTCTTATGTGTAATTCTTCTTTTAGGTGTTTGTGTTCATGAAAATAAAATGTAGCACCTGAGCACATCCATTCATGAGAGTGAACAAGTGTATTTTTAAAATTCATTTGTTTTGAGAGTGTTTCACAGACTAATCCACATCCCCAAGACCATGTCATTACTTCATCAAAATCAAACCAGTCACTATTTAAGGAATCTATTTTATGATTTTCCCACAATTTTGCTTTTATTGAATTTGCATGTTTTTCATATCTTTTCATTTCAACTAATATACAATTACAACTAGTTTGTGAATCGGGTGTCCATTTCCCAAAATGAAGTATGAGTCCTTGTTCTTGTAATTCTTGAACTGCATTATGTAGGTGTGAGGGAGTATCTTCTCTTACAAATTCAGTTGTATTTTTATATGGACCAATACAGTAATACTCATCAGCATATTGTTTTGCGTGATTAATTTTAGAAGCAAGTACTGTATGAATTCCTCCAACTAAATTACTCACTTCCCATGAAATTTCAAAAAGTAATACGTTTTTTTGCATATGAATTTTTATAAATTAAATAATAAAAAATTATACAACTATTGATAAGGGAAGAATTAGTTATAGTTCTATATTTATATAACTTGTAGTTTTTTTTAAAAATATGGATATTTATAAATCAATGTTTGAAGATTTTTAGTAATATATTCACTTGGTGATATATTTTATCTAATTAATATAAAAATGAAGTTTAATAGTCTAATAATTTTTTTAAGCATTTTGCTTTTAAGTGTAAGTTCAGTAAGCGCATTTAGCGGAGGAGATGGAACTGAGGGAGATCCATTTCAAATCTCAACACCAGAGCATTTACAAAATATGAGTGCAGATTTGTCAGCTCATTATATTTTAGTAAATGATATTGATATGAATATAAGTCCATACAATCAAACTGTAGGATTTAATCCAATAGGAACATTCTCAGGTTCATTTAATGGAGATGGATTTACAGTTAGTAATTTATTTATTAATTCAACAAGTGGGAATACAGGATTATTTACTTTATTGAGTGGGAGTGTATCAAATTTAGTTCTAGAAGATGTAAACATTACTGGAACTAGTGCTGTAG